>NZ_AJZM02000060.1 GCF_000272405.2 Vibrio tasmaniensis 1F-187 | reverse complement strand
GCTCGCCGTCACGACAACCGCCGCTGCCGCGTTGAAGTGCTCAATACCAAAGGCAACGATAGGTGTCGCTGCAACATTCGAAGTTAGGTAAACCTTAATACCTAAAGCGGTGAGTACAGAAGCTGTATCAATCGCGAATTGCTTTGAATCTAAACGACCGTCGTAGCCAACCACTACACCACGCATAGAGGCATTTTCGACATGTTCAATTAAATAGTGGCCAAGGCCTGTTGCTGTTTCTTGTATGACCAAGCGGTTCATTCTATTTGGGCCGCATCCGACTTTGCCGCGCAGTCCCGCCGTTCCGAATTCTAATCGTTGAATAAAGCGGTCTTCAAGTTCGTCGTGCATTCCCTCATCGATAAGGTATTGAAGCTCTTCACGAGTTCTTGGGTCTGGGTCTCTCGCTAACCAGTTCATTGCATCTTGCATAATCACTAAACCTTTTAATATCGGGGTGTCTTTCTGTTGATTTAATTTAAATGATACTGATTATCATTTCTATGAAAGCAATCGTAAAACTCGATTTAAAATAAATTCCAACAGTAAGGGAAAGGCATATGGGTAAAGCCACTTCAAATAATTGACTGTTTAATAAGTAAACTTACCTTGAACAATTGGATATCACTAACTAGCCTTTTACATAAATATAACAAAACTTAACAAGTTCGTCGTTTTTGAATCTTTAGTGGAAACTTACAACACTTATGATCCGTATTGGTTCTTAAGTTCAGATGAGGTCAGCAGCCCGTTTACAGGCTAGCTCCATGTGAGTTGTAGATTGAGATTCAGCTTTTCATGTTCAGCTGGAATAACAATGAATGTTGTCTGGCTCGGAATGACATGTAGTTCGTAATGAAACGTAGCTCGCAACGAATATAGCTCGTAACGAAACACAGCTCGCAACGACATTTAGGTCGCAAGTATCCAATTAGGAAGGATAAGGAGAGATCTTTTGAAAAGATTACTGGTTAGGCTAGCGTGGCTTTTGAAAAGTTTTGTTGTGGTTTTGGTGTCGCCTTTGGTGCATGCAAGCACTGAATACAACATGACTCAAGGTGTCACTGAGATCAGCGGTAAGGTATACGAGCTTCATATGCTGATCTTCTATATCTGCTGTGCGATTGCCTTTGTTGTTTTTGGAGTGATGTTCTATTCGATTCTGAGGCACAGAAAGTCGAAGGGGGCGGTTGCTGCTCATTTTCACGAAAGCACGAAAGTAGAAATTCTTTGGACCATCATCCCTATTATTATCCTTATCGCTATGGCGATACCCGCCACTAAAACCTTGATAGCGATGGAAGACACCTCCCAATCAGATCTGACCGTTAAAATCACAGGGTCACAATGGAAATGGCATTACAGCTATTTTGGTGAAGACGTTGAGTTTTTCAGCCTCCTAGCAACCAGTGATAAAGAGATTGAAGGCATTGAAGTGAAAGGCGCGCATTACCTGCTAGAAGTTGATAAGCCACTTGTACTGCCTATCAATCGTAAAGTCCGCTTTTTGATGACTTCCGATGATGTTATTCACTCATGGTGGGTACCAGCTTTTGCCGTTAAGAAAGATACCATTCCGGGTTTCATCAATGAGGCTTGGACAAAGATAGATGAGCCCGGTGTTTATCGAGGCCAGTGTGCTGAGTTATGTGGTCGTGCTCATGGCTTTATGCCGATAGTGGTGCATGCGATGGAAGAAGCTGAGTATGACGCATGGTTAGCCGAACAAAAAGAATTGGCGGTAGACGCACAGCAAGCTGCGCAAGATGCATTAGATGCGTCACTTTCCTTGGAAGATCTCAATACCATTGGCGAAGAGGTGTATAAAACTCGTTGTGCGGTGTGTCACCAAGTTAACGGCGAAGGTATTCCCGGAGCATTTCCTGCCATAAAAGGAAGCCCTATTGCGCTTGGCGATGTGGATGTTCATATCGACACTATTGTTTATGGTCGTGGCGGGACGGCGATGCAAGCATTCGATAATCAGTTAACCGAGAAAGAGATCGCAGCGGTCGTGACTTATCAACGAAACGCTTGGGGTAATGATACGGGCGATATTGTTCAGGCTTCAGATGTGAACGCTTATAAAGCCAAGCAAGAAGGCGGGGAACAAGCTTCTGACGAACAAGGTTCAACGGACGAAACGCAAGGTTCAACGGATGGAACGCAAGGCTTAATGGATGAAGCACAAAACGATGCTAAGGAGCAGTTATGAGTTCACCAATCAAAAAGCCGGTGAAATCGGCTCCAGCAGAAGACCAAGCACTGAGCCATTCTACGGAAGGTACACTAGGCAATAATGATTTGCCTGTTGATGATCACGACTCACATGCGGCACCCAAAGGTTGGGCGCGTTGGCTTTACTCAACCAATCATAAAGACATTGGTACATTATATCTTTGGTTCAGTTTTGCGATGTTCTTAACGGGTGGTGCCATGGCAATGGTGATCCGTGCAGAGCTCTTTCAACCAGGGTTACAACTCGTTGAGCCCGATTTCTTTAATCAGATGACGACTGTCCATGGCTTGATCATGGTGTTTGGCGCAGTAATGCCCGCTTTTACGGGCTTGGCTAACTGGATGATTCCGATGATGATCGGTGCACCAGATATGGCGCTGCCGAGAATGAACAACCTCAGTTTCTGGATTCTGCCTTTTGCGTTTCTAATCTTAATCGGATCTTTGTTTACAGAAGGGGGCGGCCCGAGCTTTGGTTGGACCTTCTACGCGCCACTCTCAACAACTTATGGCCCAGACAGCACCGCGCTATTCGTATTCTCAGTTCATATTATGGGGATCAGTTCGATCATGGGGGCGATTAACGTGATCGTAACCATAGTGAACATGCGCGCGCCGGGCATGACTTGGTTCAAGCTACCGATGTTCGTATGGACTTGGTTAATTACCGCTTTCTTGCTGATAGCCGTGATGCCCGTGCTCGCCGGGGCTGTGACCATGGTACTGACTGACAAATATTTTGGGACAAGCTTCTTTGATGCCGCTGGTGGTGGGGACCCAGTGATGTTCCAGCACATATTCTGGTTCTTTGGGCACCCCGAAGTGTACATCATGATCTTGCCGTCTTTTGGTATTGTCTCAGCCATCATTCCAGCATTCAGTGGTAAGCGTCTGTTTGGCTACCACTCTATGGTGTACGCGACTTGTAGTATCGCATTGTTGTCATTCTTGGTTTGGGCGCACCACATGTTCACCACGGGTATGCCAGTATTTGCCGAATTGTTCTTCATGTATTGCACTATGCTGATTGCGGTGCCGACCGGTGTGAAAGTCTTCAACTGGGTGGCGACCATGTGGCGGGGTGCTTTGACCTTTGAGACCCCAATGCTGTTTGCGATTGCCTTTATTGTTTTGTTTACGATTGGTGGGTTATCTGGATTGATGCTTGCTATCGTGCCTGCGGATTTCCAATACCACGATACCTATTTTGTTGTGGCTCATTTCCACTATGTTCTGGTGACAGGCGCCGTGTTCTCAATTATGGCCGCAGCTTATTACTGGCTGCCGAAATGGACTGGGCATATGTACGACCACAAGCTCAGTCTGTGGCATTTCTGGACGTCGGTAATCTCAGTTAATGTACTGTTCTTCCCTATGCACTTTTTAGGGCTAGCGGGCATGCCGCGTCGTATTCCAGATTACGCCATTCAATTTGCTGACGTTAACCAAGTCGTGTCGATTGGAGGTTTTGCCTTTGGGTTGTCTCAGTTGATTTTCTTATGGCTAGCTATTAAGTGCGTAAGAGGCGGAGAGCCTGCACCAAGCAAGCCTTGGGATAGGGCTGAAGGGCTAGAATGGACAGTACCAAGCCCAGCGCCTCACCACACCTTTACTCATCCACCTAAAGTTGATTAGAGGAATGAGCTATGAGTGATAAGCAAAGCGACCCCAATCAAGATAATAAACAACCCAAGCAGCTGTCTAATAAGCGATCGACTAAAAAGCTGACGGGCTACTTGGTGTTGAGCGTGGTTGCGATGTTTGGCTTCGGTTTCGCTTTGGTTCCTCTGTATGACGTAATGTGTGAAGCCTTGGGGATCAACGGCAAAACCAACACGGTCTCTGCCGTTCAACCTCAGGGAATGCAGCCTGATTACTCTCGTACTGTTCGAGTGGAATTCATGTCGCACATTAAGCCAGATATGCCGTGGCAGTTTTCGCCTGAAGTTCGAGTGTTAGAGGTTCATCCTGGTGAGGTGGTTCAAACTAACTACATTGCCAAAAACCTCTCTGGAGCCTCATTGGTTGGCCAAGCCGTACCATCGGTTTCTCCAGGTATTGGGGCAACTTATTTCAATAAGATGGAATGCTTTTGCTTTAATCAGCAGCCATTGGACGGGCACAAGAGCGCAGAAATGGGTTTGATATTTTACATTGAGCCAGATATTCCAGAATCGATACATACACTCACGCTCTCATATACGCTGTTTAACATCACGAGTCAGGTGAGTGGAAAGGCAAGTAAGCCTGAAGTGAGTACATCAACATTGAGCACACTACAATCTGGCTCACCAAAAGCGAGCACACTCGCAAGTAACTAGGGATTTACAGAACCAGTATCAACATAAGGAGTTGAACGATGAGTTCTAAAAAGGAAGTTTATTTCGTTCCACATCAAAGTCACTGGCCATTAGTGGGTGCTGTAGCACTGTTTTTGGTCGCGGTTGGTGCTGGCTTGACGGTGCAAAATATGGGCACCGACGCAGCCGGTGGTGTATTTGGCAAAGCGGTGTTGTTAGTCGGGTTTGCTGTGCTGCTTTACATGCTCGCAGGTTGGTTCAGCAATGTGATCACAGAATCATTAAGTGGCGTTTATTCTGAGCAGATATCTCGTTCTTTTAGACAAGGAATGAGTTGGTTTATTTTCTCCGAAATCATGTTCTTCGGCGCTTTCTTTGGCGCGCTTTTCTATGCTCGTATGATTTCTGTACCTTGGATTGGTGGTGCGGGTAATAATGAAATGACCCATGAAGTATTGTGGCCGATGTTCCAATCGATATGGCCATTAACGACTACCCCTGATGGCGTAACGACACAAGCCATGCCTTGGCAAGGTATCCCGCTTAAGAACACCATTATCCTGCTGCTTTCCTCTGTGACGCTGCACATGGCACATATCAGTCTTGAACAAAATAAGCGTATGGCTTTGATCGTCTGGTTGGAGATAACCATTGTTCTGGCTGGCTTCTTCCTGTTCTTTCAAGTTGAAGAGTATCTTCACGCTTATCAAGAGATGGGGCTGACACTTCAGTCTGGTATCTACGGCAATACCTTCTTCTTGTTGACTGGGTTCCATGGTTTGCATGTCTGTTTAGGAACTATCTTTTTGATCGTGTTGCTGGCAAGAGTTGCGAAAGACCACTTCACTCCGAAAGACCACTTTGCGTTCCAAGCGGGCAGTTGGTATTGGCACTTTGTTGATGTGGTTTGGTTAGGTCTGTTCGTGTTTGTCTATGTACTTTGATGATGTACGGGCTGCTTTAAGTCGTGTTTTGAAGAATAAATAAGTTTGAAAACTTGAATGCCTTAGTAAGGTCTTGGATTTGGAGTGATGGTGCCTGAGGCTAGGGCAAGTAACAATAATAGCACTACGATGGCAGACAGCATCACACGGCGACCTAAGAAGTGACTCAGTCTTTTGCCATTGTGTTTACCTGAGGCGATTTGAATTAGGCCTTTCATCAAATTGAAAGCGATGAAGAACAGCAAAGCGACTAACACAATTTTAAACAACAACACAAAGGTAGATGACGCCATAGTGATAACTCCAAACCGATTGATTGATTATGAACACAAGTCCCGCAGTAAAGGTTTTTGGATAGCGGTTGTTTTAACTGTGGTTTCAGTCGGCATTTTAATCAAGTTGGGTTTGTGGCAGTTAGATCGAGGTAACGAGAAATTGCGCTATGAAATGCAGCTATCAGAAAGAGCGCAGCAATCGTCTAGGTCATTGGATACGGTTATCTCTGAATGGAAGGGCTCGCGTACACAAATGCAAGGTGCATCTGAACTGCCGTCTTTAAATGGTTTGAGAGTTGACGTGGAGCTGGAAACACCCAGTGGATTAGTGGTTTTGTTAGACAACCAGATTAACCAAGGAACAGTGGGGTATGTGATTTACATGTTGGGTGAGGTTCGCTTTAAAGATGAAAACAATTCCTTAGTGGCTGAAAAGCAGTTATTGATCGATCTGGGGTTCGTTGCGGCAAGTAATGACAGAAGAGAGCTTCCACAACTAGGAAACATAACACTACCAACCAATATGTCAGGGCGTTTGTACACTCGTTCGTTGAACCCTCTAAGTCATGAGCTGGGTTTAGAAAACACAATGCCTAAAAGAATTCAGAACATCAACATAACAGCGCTATCACAGTACACCGGGCAAGAAGTGCTGCCCTTTGTCTTCCAACCTCAGAGTTTAGATGCATGGCCCTATGAAATGTTATGGCGTCCAACGGCGATGAAATCTGAGAAGCACTTTGGTTACTCATTTCAATGGTTTGTTATGGCTGCGGTACTTTTGTTTTTGACGATGTTGATTGGCTATCGGTACCTAAAGGCAACACCTATCACGAGGAACAAGGATGGATAAATCTCAAGCACAAGTGAACAGGGAAATTACCGAGGCAAACATGGCTGAGCTCAGAAGCCGTCGTACTAAAGGGCGCTTGGTATTAATTGGACTTGTTTTAATTTTCGCTTTGCCAGCCATTATCGCCAAAACTGTGCTAGACCAGAATTGGTATACCTCAGGTGTCACTAACTCAGGCGAATTGGTAGAACCAAGAACCACGCTTGCGGATTTCGGAGTAACGGTACCCATGGCTGGAGAAGGGTGGTTAGTGGGTTATATCGCACCGATGGAGTGCGAAAGCTTGTGTGAACAACAGCTTCATTATTTGAATCAAAGCTACTTAGCGTTAGGGAAAAACAAAGAGCGCGTGACTGCCGTTGTTTTTGTCTCAGAAGGTAATTCGTTATCGGGTTCGCTCGATAAGCCGGATTTATCTTTGTTAGCTGGTGGTGATCAGTTAAGCACTGAGTTTTCGCCTGCTTCGATTGTCATTATTGACCCACTGGGGCAGTTGGTCATGGAATACAAAAGTGTTTCTGACCCGTCTCAGTTAGTTAGTCAATCTAAAGGCATGATTCATGATCTAAGAAAGCTGCTTAAGCTGTCACGAGTTGGGTAGTTAATTAGCTTAAGTTGATAAGCTGGAATTGATGAGCTTGAGTTGGTGGGCTGTAGCAAATTGCGTTAATGCTGAGTGTTGTTAGCGAAAAGGGAATAAATATAGGGAGATAAACGATGCAGAATAGAGCCCCTGATTTACTCATACACATGATGAGATTAACGATCTTATTAACCCTTATCGTGATCGTGCTCGGCGCTTATACCCGTTTGTCGGATGCTGGCCTTGGCTGTCCTGATTGGCCAGGGTGTTACGGCAAGATAACCGTTCCTTCTGATGCCCAAGCAGTGAATCAAGCCAATCTACAATTTCCAGAACGTGTTCTCGAAGCAGACAAAGCGTGGATAGAGATGATTCATCGCTACTTTGCCGGAACATTAGGGCTGCTTATCTTTGTAGTCGTCGCTTGGTGTATTAAGAAGAACATTACTTCAGCTGGGCTACCATTACTTATCTCGGCAACCGTAATATTTCAGGCTTTGCTTGGAATGTGGACGGTGACTCTCAAGTTGATGCCCGTTGTGGTTATGGCACATTTGATGGGGGGCTTCACGCTACTGTCGCTATTGTGTCTGCTCTACTGTCGTTTGTCTCAATTTCAAAGCCGTTTTGGTGAGGCTACGTATACTTCGTCACTTAAGGCTTGGGCGCTGTTCGGGCTACTCATTGTGGTCGGGCAGATACTGCTTGGTGGTTGGACATCGTCGAACTATGCCGCGTTGGTGTGTACACAGTTACCCATATGTGAAGGTAACTGGATGAGCTATCTCGACTTCAAAAATGCGTTTGATTTTGCTCAACACGGCCATGATAACTATGAGTTTGGTGTGTTGGAATATCCCGCAAGGCTCACCATCCATGTCATGCACAGGTTCGGGGCTATTTTGGCGACGTTAACGGTGCTGATGATCGTGTACCAGCTATGGAAATTTGGCCAAGTGCCTCACCAAAAGCTGAGCGTGATTGTCGCATTAGTATTGTTTACTCAAATCAGCCTTGGGATCAGTAACGTATGGTTTCATTTACCCATTTCAGTTGCGGTTTTGCATAACCTAGTCGCAGCGATGTTGCTAATCAGCATGGTGGTGACCAATTTTGTGGTCTGGCAACGCAAACCGAGTGAGAGCTTGGTGAAGAACAGTGTATTACAAGGAGGTAATCATGGTCAGTAGAACGTCAACACAACATGGAGTGGTGGTTCAAGGCGTAGCCTCAAGTCCTAAGATAGCAGCTAGCAATGACATCGCTTTAAATAACGAAACGGCTGCAAAAAACAAAGCTGTTTGGAAGGTCTATTTAACACTGACCAAGCCGAAAGTGGTGGCTTTGATGCTGCTAACTGCATTGGTTGGAATGTGTTTGGCTGTGCCGAATGGATTGCCTTTGCAACAAACTCTGTTCGGGATGATTGGGATAGGGTTAATGGCTGGTTCGGCAGCTGCGTTTAACCATTTGATCGACAAAAAGATCGATGGACAAATGACTCGAACAAATCGACGACCTTTACCATCCGGTGAACTGAGTAGTGCGCGCGTGTTCAGCTTTGCCGCGGGTATTGGCTTACTTGGTTTCGTCACGCTTGTGGTGTGGGTCAATCAACTCACCGCTTGGTTAACCTTTGCAAGCTTATTGGGCTACGCGGTGATCTATACCATGTACTTGAAGCGAGCGACGCCACAGAACATCGTAATTGCAGGGATCGCAGGCGCTATGCCTCCGCTTTTGGGCTGGACGGCAGTCACCAACGAGCTGCATTCAAACGCTTGGTTGTTGGTGATGATCATCTTTATCTGGACCCCTCCGCACTTTTGGGCATTGGCAATTCACCGTCGTGACGAGTATGCCAAAGTGAGCATCCCCATGCTGCCTGTGACCCACGGAATCGAATACACCAAGACTTCTATTTTGCTCTATACCTTGTTGCTTAGCATCGTGTGTATATTGCCTGTATTGGTCGGCATGAGCAGCTGGATATATCTGAGCGCTTCATTGATACTCAACGGTGGGTTTGTTTATCACGCTTGGGTACTTAAGTATCGTGATGAGCCTAACATGGCGATGAAGACCTTCAAGTTCTCCATTTATCATCTTATGATTTTGTTTGTTGCTCTGTTGGCGGATCATTATTTGCTCTGATAGCTCTGATAGCTCTGATAGCTCTGATAGCTGTATATAGTTCTATATAGCTCAAAACAAGGTTATTCCCATATCAAAACCAAACCTTTGGTTTCCACTAACCAAACCCTGACATGTCATGTATGAAAAGCCGGACAATTGATTGGCATGAATTATATAAAGGAACCGGTAATGGAATTCACTGAGCAAGATAGAGATGCTTTGTACCAAACGTGGATGTCACAAAAATCTCGAATGCGAATTACGCAGATGGAGTTTTCAAAAAAGCTAGGGATGAACCAGTTGGATTTTTCACGAGTGCTAAGAGGGGAGAAAGCATTAACCATGTCTTTCGTTAGTCACTTCTGTCGTTTGCTTCATTTGGAGCCAAGGAATGTGCTCCCTTCACTTAAAGAAGACAATGAATCCGGGCCCAAAGTGGTTTATCTGAAAAGTAGAATGAGTGTTGATGGTGAGATCCAAAATGCTTATATCGAAGGCAATCAGGTGATCGTAGAGTATGCGTATACCGTTCAGAACCATTGATTTTAGATCGAGCTCTGAGTTTTACCTCTTTTTCTACAACTTTTCCACTTAGGGTATGACATACTTAGTTAATTCCTTGATTTACTTAAGTGCGTTATGAAACCTTTAAAAGTCCTTTTGCTTGTTGCAACCAGCATGTTTTTGTTTGGTTGTGCAGGCGGCCCAATTAAAACCGCGACTAAATTCACCAGTTATGAAGATTTTCAGCCTGGCCCTGATGGAGGCGTTGATTTAGTTTGGGCAAGGATAGGGCTGCGTGACGAACAACGTTTGAAATCCAAATTAGACGCTTATGACTCTGTGGTGATCGACCAAATCTTTGTGTTAGCAGAAGAAGGCACATTAGATCAGGAAGACATTCAGGAGCTCACAGATCATATGGTGAGTCGTTTGGAAGCGAAAATATCGCCTCATAAAACGATTGTCGATGAACCAACAGGGAACACGCTACGTTTGAGTATTGCCTTAAGTAATGTTGAAACGCCCAACCCGATCTTAGCCGTGACAAGCAGTGTGCTGCCGTTTGGTCTTGCGATGTCGACTATATCTAAGGTGACGACAGGTGAGCACACCAACGTTGGGAGCGCCAGTGTTGAGCTATTGGTCAGTGATGCACAAGACGGCACTCCGTTGTTTGCGGCCATCGACCGCGAAGCGGGTAATAAAGACTTTTCTACTATGATTGATTCGTTAGATGATGCCAAAGATGCGATCAACTATTGGGTTGAACGTTTAGGTGATACTCTACAGAACATCGACGACGTCTAGAAAGAGCTTGTAATGCTAGAGAAAGAGAACCTAATTAAGCTAGCCAGAATGCAAATGCCTTTTGGAAAATACGCTGGCCGCACCTTGATTGACCTACCTGAAGAATACTTGCTGTGGTTCGATAAAAAGGGCTTCCCACAAGGAGAGTTGGGCGACTTAATGCAGTTATGTTTAGCTCTCAAGATTGAGGGCTTAGATTCTGTGGTGCAACCGCTTAAATATGACTATTAGCCCTGTAGAATCTCAACAGTTCGAAACCAAAATCCCATACACATAAGTGACGAGTAGTGGTGATTTTCTGAGGAACATTCAAAAGGCAAAAACTGAATCTTGCCTTTTGAATGTTTATGAACCCAGAGTCGCCGTAACTGTAATATTCCCCCCCAACACTTCCCTCAAAGCTTCCAAATTTATGATTACTTTTAGACATTCGCATATTCATTGATGACGAGTCAGAATCGACTAGCTTTACCTTTCCCTCAGTGACCTGTACACACAGAAAGTTTATTGCTTAGTGAATAAATCATGGCCTAAAGAAGAGTGGTTTTTAACTCTGATTGAGCACGAATGAACAAGGATGTTGGTGTTAAGTTGTTGAATAGTAAGTGGGTTACTGGGTGGCTAAGAATGATAACGTGCCTTACAAAGGCGGCAATGTGTGCTTGCACGTTTTCACGCTGAATGTTGAGACCCGCTTTTATATTAAATTCATAGTATTCAGTTGGTTATAAGCAACCTTTTTGATATATTGGCTGGATGAATTAGTGCTTGCACGATATTAAAATGTTATGTGTAAAAGAGGATTATTATGTATTACCTTCCCAAGATGTTGGCTGAGAAGTTTGCTTACTTTAACAAGTTCTCGATATTGAGTATTTGGGCAATATCTTTCGTTTCGATGGTTTTATTTGCATTTATTGCATCGGCGATCGCATCATTAAATGAGCTATTAGTTGCTCCGGCGTTTAGCATTCACTTGTTGTTTGTTTTGGGAATGGTTTCGGCTAAGTTTTTTTCAAGAAAGAAAGTCATCTTAACCGGCTCAGTTGCAGTAAGAATTGCTGCATCGGTTGCGGGTGAATCGGTCGCTAAAGTTGGAATTACTCTTTCAGAAATAGTTTTCTTGATATGCTTTTACTTTTTCCTGTTCGGGTGTGTATTTTTTGCATTGTCGCCTTTGCTATTTTGGGCATACACATAACGAATAAGGATTAAGGTGTT
>NZ_AJZM02000059.1 GCF_000272405.2 Vibrio tasmaniensis 1F-187 | reverse complement strand
TTGATTTAGGAAACGAAAAGCAGATCGGTGCACCTTGATTTTTTGCGTTCGTCATTTGATTGTCAGGAACGTAATAATCAAGTTTAGAAGTGAAAATAATGTAGAAAAGCCGGCTAGTATGATAATGACTAAGGTACTAAAAGGATGGTGATAATCCGTTGGTTTTTTCTTCCCAATCTTCCAATGCCTGATCTGCTTTCGATAATTTTGAAATGATCGACTGCGTGGACATATGGCTTCTCTTTAAGATCTTTTCTAGTTCCTGCTCTTGCTCTCTTTGTTCTGCTTTTATTTTATCTATTTTGTGCGTGTCTAGACTGTTATTGACTGCTTGCTTAACGAAATCACCAACACTTTTTCCTTCTGATTTCGCTTTCATTTCGAGCGTAAGTTGGGTGCTTTCTGAAATCCGAATACTAATCACCTTACTCATTCATTTATCCTTTGTTTACGTGGTGTTTACGGTCTGTAAACCAAGGTATATCAAGGGTTTTCTGAGTTGAAATGACCATCTTTTACTGTTTACGGATTAGTACATATAGGCACGCTGTCGAATGTCGACAAAATTTTTCAAATTTTTCCTTCATTCGCGTCCCAAGGGGAATCCCTTGAACCCTAAAGGTTAAAATCTACGATTTTTCTGACGCTCTCACTCCGTTCGTTTGGTCTGATCGTACTCACTCATGAAAGAACTTCGTTCATTTCACGATTAAGCACGATCTCAAATTCGTAAACTTTCGGTTATGGGTGTTACGGTGTGATATTAGGGTGAGTTTAAAAGATGTTAATTCGCCCTGTGAATGGCTCTGAAAGCGTCACAAACTTAC
>NZ_AJZM02000058.1 GCF_000272405.2 Vibrio tasmaniensis 1F-187 | reverse complement strand
GGATGCCGCAGGCATCAACGCCGTAGGCGTCAATCTCTTTCTAAGTGATGTGTTTGGATTGGTTACGTTGGTTACGCTTAAGCCCTGCGGGCTACTCGGCTGCGCCTCGTCATCCTTTCAATAAGGATTCTATTCGAAACGCGTAGCGTTGAGTGGTGCGCAGCACCTTTAGTTCGTTTACTCTTTCGGACGTATAGCATTAGTATTACACGCTTCACCCTTGCTATCACTGGGCTAAGCCCCGATAAAGTGACACATTTTTTGCAATAGAGTGACACATTTTTATTTCGGTTTAGACATAAAAAAAGCACCCCGTAGGGTGCTTGATTAAGCTACTTTGAGTTGAGCTTTTAAAGCTGCAATCTCTTGTCTTAGTATCTCTAGTTCGTCAACCTGACTGTTCACTACGTCAACAATCTCATTTGTTTTGACTGTGTTCTCATCCAGTGTTGCATCTTGTCTGAGCTTGCCTAGCTTCCAGCCACGGTTTTCATTTTTCATTAGTTCTAGCTTCCATACAAAAGGCTTATTGCCATCTTTCTTATTAAAGGAATGGTAACGACCACCGCCTTTCCTCTCTGTTGGGGTAAAGTACAGACGACCATCAATCGTAGTTTTCCTATGCTCCTGTATGGTGTCCGTGTACTTAATGACCTCAACTTGTTTTGTCTTCTCTATCATTCGGAATAGAACCACGTCACCGTGCATTACCTTATCGAAACTAAGGTATTCAAGGTTCGTTAACCACACATCAATCCCGCTCTCTGTAGGGTAAACAATGTGTGACCAATCTTTCTTGGCTGTACCTGTTTCTTTTAAGAGCTTGGTAATCCGTTTAGCCAATCGCTGACCCTTACCGTTGGTCTTGTAACCATACTCGGCTAGTCGTTTGGTGAGCTTCTTGTTCTCTTCAGGGATAAAAGGGATTGTTTCGTTAGATAGTTCATCTTTGAGATTCACACTATCCAGTGCATAACGTGAAATCCAATCACCGTTTTTACACTTGTGCTTAACCTGTTCGCCATTGGCAAACACGGTATAGTTTTTTATTAAGTCCATTTTCTTATTCTTGGTTGGGCCTTGTCGCTAAACAATAAACCCCATAGAGAAACCCCTTATCGGAGAATCCCAGCGACTGCGAAACAAGAATAAGTTTCTCTATGGAGTTTGTGGCGTGTTGATTTTGGTAGGGGTAACGGGTGTAACCACGGAGTTATTCAACTCTGTATATTTTATCATCGCTTTATAGCCTGATAAACAAACTGTATTTAGTGCTGAACTACTGGAAAGTAAACATTTTAATTTCGATTTCAGGGCTTTCAGATACAAGAAAACCCCTTTCGGGGTTCTTGGTTATACTTCAAGAAAATCGAGACTTCCAGTTGAAGAACCTCTTGTTGATTTCACTTTGGTTCGTAATCTCTTAATTGTGTCATCTACCAACATAGAAGTTACTTGTTTACCTATTAGTTCAACGAGTTTACCAATCAACGGTTCAGGGTTGACCGTTATTCTATTATTGTAATCATGGATATACAGATAGATTGAGTTGATATGTTTATCGATGATTGTGGTGATATCACCTGTAGACAGTTTCTTATCAATTGATTCACTAACTAATTTATCGAGTAGTTTTTTGTGTTCTTTTTTCACTTCAGTTTACCTAAGTTTTGATGACCGATTGGCCAACTTCTGAAGCTATGATTGCACGGCTTTTTGAGGTGATAAACTTTTTGCAAAAATATTTTTTTCGGGTGGTCGATGCAACAAATGAAATTGTCTAATTTAAGCTTGAAGCAGGGTTAACCTTCGGTTTTTTCAATGCTCTATACACCGTAGCAACGCCAATGCCCACAGCCTTTGCAGCTTCTTGCTTCGTTAGTCCATTTTCATTAATCAGTTTAAGAGCTTTCTCTATTTGCTTGGTCTTATGTGGGCGGCCACCTTTCATCCTCCCCTCAGCTACAGCAATAGCCATTCCCGCCTGCGCTTTTTCTCGCTGTAAATCACGCTGCATTTGACCAACAGCTGCAAGTACCGTAAACATCATATAACCAGTGGCTGTTTGAGTATCAATAGACTGCCCACCTAGGTTATGTACAACCAACCCTATACCGCGGCCTTTCCAATCCTCCACCAGCGAGAGTAATTCAGCCGTATTTCGCCCAAGCCTTGATAGGTCATACACGATAACTGAATCACCTTTCTCTAGCTTCTTATCCAAAGCGGAGAACTCGGGGCGGTCATTAACAGATTTAACACCACTAACTTTTTCGCTGATTAACTCCGCATCAGGGTAAGCAGCCTGCAAGTCTAATTGTGTCTGTAGGTTTTGGTTTTTAGTACTAACACGCGCATAAATGTATTTCATTCTCTTATCCATTATCAAAACTAGGGTTACATGATAACACTATCATGTAACCTATTTAAGTGATGTTTTGATAAAACTTATCATCTTATCTTCAGAGTGTGGTTTGTTGATAACAAAAACCCAAACTGACGCACTTCTCTACCGTTAACAATATGGTATTTTTAATAAAAATATATTGAGGCTAGGTAATGGGTATATTCGATTTCATTTTTGGTAAGAAACCAAAACAAGAGACTAAACAGCAGATACAAGAGGTTAAGCAAGCTCCGCAACAGTATCGAGATATCGCAACGCAAAACTCAGACGTTACAGACGGGTTGGAGTTTCACGCCACATGTCAGTTACGCACTCCACTATCAGTTCTAAAACGACATGGTGAGATTTATAGGGGTGACGGTGAACCACCAACATACGGTGAACCAAAGGACGGAATCTGGATTCCTAAGCTATCGGGAGAGTATGATTTTCTATCGGAGGGACGAACGTCTGCATCAGACGCAGGTCCAATCAATACAGATGAGTACATTTCTTATGCTATTGGGTTTCGAACTATCTTAGAGTCAGATAAGCCCATTAATGAAAAGATGAACGAAGTACTTGGCTATTCTGGACGTGATGATGCTAAGAGCAGAATCGAGCAAGGATTATTAAACTACTACAACGAATCGAATATTATAGATGTTATGGCAAGGTTCATTAGCGACTCAGAACGTATGGTGTACTACTTTGATAAACCTAATCGATTGACTCTGATTGATGGAGTAAACAAAAAAGTAGCATCTGCTCTAGAAGAATCAGGTGTTTCCACAATCAAAGAACTGTCTGTATTGACTGAAAGTGATTTAGTCAAAATCAAGGGAATTGGTAAAGTCAGTGCGCAGAAAATAGTTACTACACTGAGTAAAAACTAAGCCCATCAGGGCTTAGCTATCTATGCGATTAGTGCGTTCATATCAAACGAGAGCCCTGCTTTTTTGAATTCTCTTAGTAGTTGCGTTTTCCAGTCAGATTTAACACCGATATAAACAACACCTTGAATATCGTTTTGAATCTCAACCCCTGGTTTAACCATCGCAGCTACTTTATCTCTGCCAAGCCGTGCAATAAAGTACCCATGCTCAAACACAACATTCTGACGTGCTCGCCCATTAAGGTCTGGTTCACCTTTCTTTCGCCCCTCATCACAAGGTGTGTAGAGAACAATCGCATAATCAGCCTGACCGTACTCTTCGATTTTCTCAATGATAGTATTGCCACCACTAGCTTGATTCATAAGTACGATAGGCTCTAACCCAACAGTTCGAACAAAAAGCTCAACCTCCATTCTCAAATGCTCATCATGACCGTGAACAATAAACACTTTCTGTTTACTAGTTTGTGGAGTTGGGTTCATTGGTTGTTCCGTTGATGTTGGTTGTTGAAACCTTGCTTGCACAGCCTGTTGAAAGGCTTGTTGTACTGGTGCTCGTGTCGGCTGTTGAGTCGTTTGCTGTGCCGGAGTACGAACAGGGGTTTGCAAAGGTTGTTGCATCGCATCTCGTATCGCTTGCTTTATCGGTGCTACTTGAGCTGACGGACCGCCTAATTGAGCTGAGTAAGTACCACGGCTTAACTGGTTAGCAATTACTAAACATTTATCTCGCAGTTCATCGCTGTAATCAGCAGTGTCAAAGTAAGAACCAGACGCACGTTTCTCGTCGTAATATTCAATAAGCCCGTTCAGAACACGACCTACGACCATATCGCTACTAACCTGCCAAAAGCCTCGCATACGATTTGCTTTAGAGCCTGAGCCTACTTGATATTGTGGCTCATCAATATCGATACCGTAATCTTCAAAGAACTCAGCTAGTGTCCTGTGTGAGAAATCAAGTAAATGACCGCCACCCATTTGTAAGTACTTCTCTAAAAGCCTGATATCTCTTTTTGCCAGTGTTGCCATAAAATCTCCTTATAATGCGGATATTCTATCACTATCATCCAATTAGACTAGTAACTCACACACGGATTTTAATAAAACAAATCCCCTAACCGATTGCTTTAGCATAAAAAACACTCAAACAAAAAGCCCGTCATTACGACGGGCTTTTTTATTAACTTAACGAACTACCCACTAAAGATGCTCAAGTATGTGTAAGCAGCTTGACTTAGCATCACCAAACAACATCTGCGTATTCTCTTTGAAGAACAGCGGGTTTTGCACACCTGCATAACCTGTGTTCATCGAACGTTTGAATACGATAACGTTCTGAGCATTCCAAACTTCAAGTACTGGCATGCCAGCGATTGGACTATTTGGATCTTCAAGTGCTGCAGGGTTCACTGTGTCGTTTGCACCGATAACCAAAACAGTATCGGTCTCATTGAAGTCATCGTTGAGTTCGTCCATTTCAAGAACGATATCGTAAGGTACTTTTGCTTCAGCAAGTAACACATTCATGTGACCCGGTAACCGACCAGCAACTGGGTGGATACCAAATCGAACATTGATGCCCTGCGCTCGCAGCTTCTCAGTGATTTCATGCACTGGGTATTGAGCTTGAGCTACTGCCATGCCATATCCAGGAGTGATGATGACTGACTTTGAGTTTTTAAGCATGTCAGCCACGTCTTCAGCTGATGTTTCGCGGTGTTCACCTTGCTCTTCATCACCATCAGACACAACCACGTCTTGGCCGAATCCACCAGCAATAACGCTGATGAAAGAGCGATTCATCGCCTTACACATGATGTAAGAAAGAATTGCACCTGACGAACCAACCAATGCACCGGTTACGATAAGCAGATCGTTCGCAAGCATGAAACCTGCCGCTGCTGCTGCCCAACCAGAATACGAGTTCAGCATAGAGACAACCACTGGCATATCTGCGCCACCAATCGATGCCACTAGGTGGTAACCGAATGCGAATGCGATAAGAGTCATAACCATTAGCGCGAACATACTGCCGTCCGCTTTAACGAACATGATCATCAGTAGTGTAGAAACTACGATCGCCGCAAGGTTCCACTTATGCTTATGAGGAATGTTCAATGCAGACGAAGAGATAACGCCACGAAGCTTACCAAACGCAACA
Organism: Vibrio tasmaniensis 1F-187; assembly: GCF_000272405.2. Taxonomy (GTDB): domain Bacteria; phylum Pseudomonadota; class Gammaproteobacteria; order Enterobacterales; family Vibrionaceae; genus Vibrio; species Vibrio tasmaniensis_A. Next base: position 13,340 of record NZ_AJZM02000058.1, on the reverse strand, counting down.
ATAGAACCCGTGAACGTCACCGCACCTATAAACACGCCAAGGAACACTTCCACTAGGTGGATCACGTGCTCTGCATGAATATCAGCAGGGTTGATAGAAACAGTAGCAGGTGGATCAATGTAACTGTTGTAACCTACAAGTACTGCTGCCATACCTACGAAGCTGTGCAGAATTGCCACCAGCTCAGGCATTTCAGTCATTTCTACTTTTCTTGCGTAGTGGATACCAATACCACCACCGATCACCATAGCAATGATGATCCATACAATACCTGCAGAATGTGGGCCAAAGATCGTCGCGATCAACGCGATTGCCATACCCGTGATACCGTAATAGTTACCTGCGCGCGCAGATTCCTGTTTCGACAACCCAGCCAAGCTCATAATAAAGAATACAGCAGCCACAATATAAGCTGCTTGTACTAATCCTTCAGACATCTGTCACTCCTTAGTCTTTACGGAACATTTCAAGCATACGTTTGGTTACGGTAAAGCCACCAAAGATATTGATACTTGCAATTAATACGGCAATAAATGATAAGAACGTGACAACGCCACTTCCTTGTCCTATCTGTAACAGTGCACCGACTACAATGATTCCTGAAATCGCGTTAGTTACGGACATCAAAGGCGTATGCAGAGAATGGCTTACATTCCAAACGACGTAATAACCCACCACACAAGCGAGTACAAAAACGGTAAAGTGAGATAAGAACGCAGCAGGAGCAACTGAAGCTACCCAAGCAAATGCACCTACAGCAACCGCCATGCCTGCCACTTTCTTAATTGGAGAAACCGGCTCTTCAACTTTAGGCTCCGGTTTAACCGCTTTGGCCTTAGCTTGTTGTGGTTGAGCTGAAACTTGAATTGGTGGTGCAGGCCAAGTGACTTCACCCTCTTTAACCACGGTAACACCGCGTAGCACGACATCTTCAAAGTCAATATTGATGTTGCCATCTTTCTCTTTGCAAAGCAGTTTCAGCAAGTTAACTAGGTTCGTTGCATACAGTTGAGATGATTGAGTCGGTAGTCGACCAACCATATCTGTGTAACCTACCACTTTCACGCCGTTAGCCGTTGTAATGACTTGATCCGCAACGGTATATTCACAGTTGCCGCCATTGGCTGCCGCAAGGTCAACAATCACACTACCAGCACTCATGCTGTCTACCATCTCTTTGGTAATCAGCTTAGGTGCCGGACGACCTGGGATCAGTGCCGTTGTAATGATGATATCGACATCTTTAGCTTGAGCTGCATACAGTTCTTCAGCTTTCTTATTGAATGCTTCAGACATCTCTTTTGCGTAGCCGTCGCCCGCGCTGGTATCTTCCTTGAAATCCACTTCCAAGAATTCAGCGCCCATAGACTCAACTTGCTCTTTTACTTCAGGACGAACATCGAACGAACGAACGATCGCACCCAAACTACCCGCAGCGCCAATTGCTGCTAGGCCAGCAACACCCGCACCAGCAACCAGTACCTTCGCGGGTGGAACTTTGCCTGCCGCCGTAATTTGACCTGTGAAGAATCGACCAAACTCATGCGCCGCCTCAACAACAGCACGGTAACCCGCGATGTTAGCCATAGAACTCAATGCATCTAACGCTTGAGCTCTTGAAATACGAGGTACAGAATCCATCGCCATCACGTTGATATTACGAGTGGACAATTGTTCCATTAATTCTGGGTTCTGAGCTGGCCAAATAAAGCTGACCAATGTTGCGCCATCTTTAAGAAGATCAATTTCATTTTTAGTTTCGTCAACGATCGGAGCGTTAACTTTAAAAATAATATCGGATTTCCAAGCTTCATCTGCGGTGACAATTTTTGCTCCAGCTTGTTCATAAACTGCATCTTCAAAACTTGCTAACGCACCTGCTTGTGATTCAACACAAACTTCAAATCCTAATTTTAGAAGCTGTTCTACCGATTTCGGCGAAGCAGCGACTCGCGTTTCACCTGCGAGTGTTTCTCTTGGTACACCAATTTGCATAGCTATTCCTTGACTATTGGCACAATGACTTATTCGTTTGTATCTAACGACAACTAATACTTCAAGCGTTTTATTCAAAGAACAGGAAAAGTTATTACTTATAACGATTTGGATGGAATTGGAGCACTTCATTTGAAGAAATGACGCCTCTTTTGAGCCAAGAGGTCAAACCACTTGCAAATATTCCTTTAAATAACAACCTACTAGCTGTTCTTTGTTCCTAAAACTAAAAAGAGCTTTCAGCATATACACTGAAAGCTCTCTAAATTATGACCAACATCAATTCTAACCCTATTTGGTTAGCTAAAAATGCTATCGCCCATTTGGTCGATGAACATCTGCGATTTTTTAAGCATCAGTTCATCGGCATCTTGTTTGTTTGAAACAACATCTGAACGAATAAAACGATGGGTTTTGATTTCACCATCAAATTCTTTCTCGATTCGCCCAGCTACACGGTATTGACCAGATTCAGCAATGGCATCTTGATAGATATTGAAGCCTTTGTATTCGACTGGCTCAATTTCTACTTTTTGTTCGGTTTTTTCTTTGCCACTAAATAATCTAGAAAAGAATCCCACGTTTTTACTCCTTAAATGACCGCATTAACCGTAAACTATCATGACTGTTTACCGCTCAACAATGGCTTTTCATACCATTGTAATTCAACGTCATCATCAAAATTATGTTGACTAAAGATTACGGGTACATTGTCGTCACGCTCTCGCCTTCTGTCGTCAATGATCATACTTTCTGCATTTTTGACCGCGATCTCACTATTTCGTTTATACAGCACCAATTTATCCTCTGGCAATGCCGATAGAAAATCGACATCGAAGCGAATATAGATGGGTTTAAGCTGACCTAAAGCCAAACACGCAAGATCGGCTAACTGTTCGTTAGTATAGCCAGAAACATACTCTTCTGTCGCTAATACATTTCCCACCAAAGTTTCCATATAGTTATGGACATCGACACTGATTTGCATATTACACCTCCATGTTGAGCGGTTGTTTCTAGTTTAATCGTTGTTACAGCTAATCATTGTTGTAACTAATTGCCGTTGTTGCTAACCGCTTCTGCAGTTAGGCGTATAACATCTGTTCATTGCTACTTAGGTAACCACCTAACTCTTAAGCACAAACTACCTTAATTTAGTTAAGTATCAATAACGGCTGTTTCATTTATCATATATACTGTTTAGCTCGTTCTTAGGTTAATAGCAACTGAAACACATATAAATTTAATTGTACAATTAGCGAGCTATGATCATGTTTTTGCTATAATTTAATGAAAAAGCTTGGCAATTGCTTGTTTACCCGTATCCTACGTATAAAATTAAAATATAAGATCATCATTATAGTTAGGCTCACCACATAAATGACATCTTCTTTCGTCACGTCGAGCATATTTCGATTTTGCTTTCCCTTACTTCTATTAGCAATATTACTTGCAGGTATGAACAACGTCATCCTAGTGACGGATTCAAACTTAGGGTTTGCTAGCAACCTCCCATACATTCTATTGAGCGTTGCGGTTTTGCTGTGCCACACATTTAAGCAAGGTCGTATGGCCATGGTGTCCTTAACCATGCTCGTCGCATACCTCATCATTCAAGTTCGTTTACAAACGCCACTCAACACAGGCACCACTCTATTAGAACTGTCTCTGTTAACCGCTTTAGTTCCTGTAACATGCTTACTGGTGTATGCCTTCCCAGATAACGGCGTTAACTCGAAATCCATGTTCCTATATGCTTTGGTTCTCGTTCTGTTTACGGTATGGGCACAATTAATTGTTTCTCATTTCCAGTCAGGTGGATTTGAGTCATGGAGCGAAGGTATCCTGTTTATCGTTAACGGATTCTCGAGGCTACCTTTCGTTTTAGTGCTGTATAGCCTTTGTTTACTTGGCCTTACGTCGATTTTAGTTCTAGTATACAACCGCGCGATTGATGTTGTCGTATACAGCGCAATTTTACTTTCTACTAGTACATTCATATTTTTTGATGTGCAATACATCTCTAGTACGATGTTCTCGCTGTCTGGTACGCTATTCATTATCTATGTCGTCTCTGCTAGCCACGATATGGCCTTTAATGACCGTTTAACTAACATTCCAGGTAGACACGCACTAGAAGTGGATATGAAGCACTTAGGGCGAAAATACTCAATGGCGATGGTTGATATCGACCACTTCAAGAAATTTAACGATACCTACGGGCATGACATTGGCGACGATGTGTTGAAGTTGGTAGCACGTATATTGAGTGAAACAACCGGTGGTGCAAAAGCTTATCGCTATGGTGGTGAAGAGTTTACGATTATTTTTAAAGGCAAATACTCGGAACAGGTTAAAGAGCACCTTCAAGTTCTCATTTCGGAAGTACAAAACTACGATATGACGATTCGAAATAGCAACGATCGCCCTGACGACCATGAAGTCGGCATTAAAAAACGTGGTCAGAGCAACAAATCAACTGAAGTCGTAAACGTAACGGTGAGCATTGGGCTGTCTGATAGTAGAACCACTAAACAACCCGTAGAAGTCTTGAAACTTGCCGATAACGCACTGTACAAAGCAAAAGAAACTGGCCGAAACAAGCTGTGTGTCGATAGTTAAAGACGTTGAAAGTCTTGGAATGTAAAGCTCTGAACATCGTAATTTAACGGTGTGAACATCGAAAGCGTTGGTGCTTAGACTAGTCTTGGTTAAAGAAGATGACTAAGCTCCCTCCTTTCAAACTACTTCCGTAATTGATAGTAAACCCTATTCCTACATTGTCGACCCAGTCATTAAACAGATTTGGGTTAAGCAACCAACCTACACTACCTTCGTAGTAAGCTGTAGTGCCCATAGACGCGACAGTATCACCACCAATATCTATTCTTCTTATACTCGAATACATAGATGTGATGTTTTTGTCCCAACGAACTAAGTCATAGAAGATCTTAGCTTCATTTGCTATGTACCAACCTTCTGGGTGACCAATGTTACCGTTATTGGCTTCTCCCCAACCTATACCATTAAAGTAATGCCAACTGGTACTGAGTTTATATTTACCCCAGTCATTCTTATCTTCAAACATCAACTTTATCTTAGGCTCTATTATGTATGCCCAAGCATCCGTGTTCAGATAAAGACCATCCAGCTGACCTTGAATTGGTGCAAGCAACGAAGAACGATATTCAAAATCGTTTCGATAATAGGAAATATGGTTACCAATTGCAGAACTAAAACTCCAGTATTCGTTCAACTGGGATACGTTTGCATACTCAACGTAACCAGAAACAACAGACTCTTTTTGAAAGTCGCTTATCGTTGAAGTGGCATATTGAACATCCTTCTCTATCCGCAACGCAGATAAACGAAGTGTTACTTCTTGATGGTTGTCTTCAATATAACTTGGCACTTCAAAGGTATAAGGAAGGCTGAGGGAAGCGATATTTTGTCGGCGACTTACTGAGTCATTAGAGCCAATATCTTCATTGTCCAAACTAAAGACTTTGTTGGGATCAAAATTATTTATGCCAAAGGTAAACACATCCGTATCATTGAGCAAAACACTCGTTGCGAAGGTTTGTTCAATGTCTTTTCTGACCAATTCAGAGAGCGAAGCTGCGTTAACAGCTGTTGGACACACGGAAACAAACAGAGTTAATACAAGACCTTTGTTTGAGTTAGTCATGACGAATGACTTGGAATGCTGCATTTCTTTTATCACTTAAGTCACTTCCTGGCTTATAAGCTACTAGAAGTATAATTCAGGTTACTACCGAAGCTCGTCAACTATTGCTCAAGCTCCATAATATCGCGTTGTATGTAGGTATTTCTTCCGCTTTGCTTGGCCTGATACAGTGCTTGGTCAACCTTTTCGTAAATAGAAGCGATAGCCTCACCACCTTCAGGCACGAATGACAATACGCCTTGTGACGCTGTCACTCTGTCAGACACTGCTGAGTAGTCGTGGACGTAGTTCATTTGATGCAGTGCTTCTTTTACACGATTGGCCTGTAAATTAGCCCCTAAGCTATCGGTATCACTCAGAATGATGACGAACTCTTCACCGCCGTAACGTCCAACAAACTCTCCAGCTCGAACAAAGAGCTCTTTCAAAGTATTGGCAAGCCCTTGCAGGCACTTATCCCCTTGAATATGGCCATAGTTATCGTTGTAAGGCTTAAAGAAGTCAACATCGAGTAGTATGACGGTCATGGATATATTACGTCGTCCGTGCCACGCAATGCTCTCTTCAAGCTTAGTATCCATATATCGTCGGTTGTACAATTTGGTTAGGCCGTCTTCGTTGGCTTGTTGTTGCAGTAAAATATTCAGTTCTTCGAGTTTGGCGGTACTCTGTTTTAACTCTCGTCTCATGTGCGCAATACGCTGCATCGCAATCAACTTAGAGTTCAAAACAACTTTGTTTACCGGTTTGATCAAATAATCATCGCCGCCGGCATCTATCGCTTTTGCGATCATTTCAGGCTCTTCATGACCGCTCAAAAAGATGATCGGAACCCATTCTGGGAATTGCCGACGAACTTCGTTAGCGACCTCAAAACCATCCATGTCTGGCATGCTGATATCCAATAACACGAGTTCAGGATCAAAATCAGAATAAACATTCAGGGCTTCTTTTCCGCTACCAACAGCTTCTACAACATGACCCAGTTGCTTGAGTCGAATAGCGAGTTGCATTCTATCCAGTTGAACGTCATCAACTAGCAATATGCGCATCGAAGATCCCTTTTCTATCATCACATCACCTTTATCTAGTGTTGAATATTCAAAGTAGCTCAAATTTGGGCTTAAATCATGCCCTAATCTCTATATTATATTGACTTTTTTACAGATCTTTTTAGCATTGTTTCTTTTTAAAGAGAAATACTATGTCAGACGCTACAAACAACGAAGTACAAGAAATCGATTTAACCACTATCTCACCAGAGCTTCGCCAAGTTATCGAATTTGATGAAGTGCCTAAAGAGATGCACAACATGGTTACTTCTATTCACGAAGTGTCTGAAGAAGCAGTGCGTGAAACTTGGAGCAGCCTTCCAGCAAGCGCACAAAATGTTTTGGACAACTTTGAGCAATTCCACGCTCTAATCTCTGTTAGCCAAGCTTTCGCTGGCGTAAACATGATGGAGGAGTTCCCTACTCTTAAACTTCCAGAAGGCATGACTGATGAAGAAAAAGAAGAGTACCGAGCTCAACTACTTGACCAAATTTTACATAACTGTGTAAAAGACATGGCTAAGCAAATCAAGAAAGCGCGCCGTGATGCTATCTTGAAGCGTGATTTCAAAGAAGTTTTCATCCGCTAAGCTATTCAGAGCACCTAAATTTAGGTTGAATGCTTAAGGAAAACTTAATGATTAAGCCGTATGTTATTTAAAACATGCGGCTTTTTTGTACCAGCAGCTTTTTCTATACGTTCTTTTTCTGCTCGCTTCTTCTATTATTCGAATGTAACGTCTGGGTTCTTGTTAGTGCAGGGATTCTCATTGTGGCTCTTAGAATTCTAACTTTTCTCATCGCACGGAAGGTGTGCATTAACACTCATACAGTATGACGCAAAACTGGCAGTTACACCGTATAAAATGACGCATGTAGTCATTTATGGAATCAAGATCGAGTCACAGAATCAAGTTCGAGTTTTACCCGTTCTAAAATGAAACCAGAAACCAAGTACGTCGTTGGGCCTTAATGTATTACCGCTAGATCTGAATATCTTATCGCATGAGCTTGCGGCATGAACTTAGTGCATAAGTTTAGTGCGTTATCGTAATATCTCTTTGCGCAACACTCACGCCTTTAATTTGTGCGTAGACACGTTGTCCAATTTCTAAATTCAGCTCATCCAGCGCCCACAATGTAATAGTCGCCCATAGGTAGCATCCGGCCTCAAGTTCTAACTCGACAGCGACACTCTGCTTATTCGAGCCTTGCTGGTGCGTCTCTACCCTTTTAATAGTGACAGGAAGGATATTACGTATCGAAGTGCCTTGCGGCTGCTGTAGCGTGATAGAGACATCATTTGCCCTCACTTGCAGCCTTACCGTAGTGCCAAGCTCGCTCGACACCTTTTGAACCCAAAGTGACGTTGATTTACCTAACGTTAGACGTGACAACGCATAATCATCATTATGTTCCGCTAATGTCGCTTCAAACAACGAACTTTGCTCTGAAAAAGATTGCCACGGTTGCATGGCTCTCGATGCCCATACCTCTTCCGTCATCCCCGATGAAATAACTTTGCCTTGCTCAATGATCACAAGGTGATTTGCCAAGCGTAATATTTCATTGAGGCTATGAGTGACATAGATAATCGGTATTTGAACGGTTTCAGATAAGTTTTCCAGAAACGGCATTACTTCACGCTTACGAGGTAAGTCCAGAGACGCCAATGGCTCATCCATCAATAGAATGCTGGGCTTAGACAACAGTGCGCGGCCAATCGCAACACGTTGCTTCTCACCGCCAGACAGACGGGCTGGATAGCGATCAAGCAGCGAGCCCAACGATAGCAACGAGACTATTTGCTCAAAGTGCGCTTTGTCAGCACCTTTCATGCCGTACTTAAGATTCGCCGCGACTTTCATGTGTGGGAACAATCGCGATTCTTGGAATACATAGCCGACGTTGCGTTTGTGCGTTGGTAAGTTGATGCCATTTTCACTATCGAACAGAATGGTTCCAGATACGCTGATCAAGCCACTATCTAGTTGTTTGAGACCACTAATGGCATTGATAAGTGAAGTTTTACCTGCACCAGAACGACCGAAAATTGCCGTAATACCAGTACTTGGCAATTCTAAGTCAATATCAAAAAACGTTTCACCAAGCTGTTGCTGATATTGGAGGACTAAAGCGCTCATGCGACTCATGCGTTGCCCCCCAAACGTTTTGCTGACTTTTTGTTGAGCCATTCAGAAAGCATCAGTGAACTCAGTGCGATCACAATAGAAATGACACACAAACGTGCGGCTTCCATTTCTGCTCCTGGGGTTTCAATAAAGGTATACATGGCTAAAGGGATGGTTTGAGTTTCACCGGGAATATTTGAAACGAAGCTGATAGTCGCACCAAATTCACCCAGACTTCTTGCAAATGAAAGCATGGTGCCAGTAATGATCCCTGGGATCATCAGCGGTAATGTAATAGTGAAGAACACACGAAAAGGTGAAGCGCCCAATGTAGCAGCGGCCTCTTCAAGTTTACTGTCTACGGTTTCTAAGCTCAGTCGTATAGAACGTACCATCAGAGGCAACGCTACGACCACACACGCTAGAGCAGCGCCCTTCCAACTAAAGCTGAATACAATACCAAACACGTCATTAAGCCAAGAGCCAATGACGCCTTGTCTGCCCATCATCACTAGCAACAAATAACCAATAACCACGGGTGGAAGCACCAAAGGCAAATGGACAATACTTTCTACAATGCTTTTGCCCACAAATTGTTTCTTAGCAAGCAACCATGCCAAGCCGATGCCGATAGGAATAAGCCACAAGATGGCAAAACCAGCGACTTTCAAGCTCAGCATTAAGGCTTGGTATTCGTATTCCGATAGATACATCATTTAACGCACTTCAAATCCAAAACTGTTCAAGGTGTCCTTCGCTTTTTCGCTCTTTAGGAAAGTATAGAACTGTTCTGCGACGACTTTATCGCTCAATTTAGCTACAGGGTAACGTATTGACGTATGTAAATCTGATGGGAACGTCGACACTAGGTTCACTTCTTTAGAAAGCAACGCATCTGTTTTGTAGACAATGCCAAGCTTAGCTTCACTACGCTCCACCAAAGCCAATGCCATACGTACATTGTTACTTGGTGCCAATCGAGTCTTCACATCATCCCATACACCTAACGTTTCTAGCGCTTCTTTCGCATAGAGACCCGCAGGAACCGACATGGTGTTGCCAACTGCAAGTCTTTCATTCATTAGAAGTTTAGCCCATTGGTCACCGCTTGAGAGGTCCAAAGATATTAGCGTCTCTTTCGGGGAAATTAACACGAGTTCGTTTTCGCACAAGTTTGTGACATTGTCACTAGAAACCAATTGACGATCGACTAAATGCGTCATCCATTTTTCGTTTGCCGAGATAAAAATGTCTGCTGGCGCACCTCGTTCAATTTGGCGCACCAAAGACGACGTGCTCGCATACACTGGAATAACATCGACAGAATGATCTTTCTCAAACTCTTCAACCAACAAGTTAACCGCGTTCGTCATCGACGATGCAGCATAAACTCGTAGTTTTTCAGCAGCCAAAAGATGAGTAGAACTCAGTGCTGAAACTAAGACGATAGTTAAAAGGATGACTCGTTTTTTCATTATTCTCATTTAATCTATTGTTCGTTTAAATTCTTGAGCTAACTTCTAAGTTGCGGCCTAAGCTGTTAATTCAGGCCAAAGCAGGTCAAGGTTCAAGTGATCTTCGATGGCATCAGCGATTCGATTGATACCCAACTCTTTAAGCTGTTCATGGTCAATCGCTGTCACATCATTGGCGCCTGCCCATTCGCAAATAAGCGACAATGCATCACTGTTATCGAATACGCCATGCAGGTAAGTACCAAAAATTGAGTTATCTTGATTCACAGCACCATCAACACTGCCAGATTCTAACTGAACCGGTAATACCGTTTCATTGACATCAGTCCTACCTACGTGGATTTCATACCCTTTTACTTGTGCAGTTTTGCCATCAAGTGTCATGGTTCCACACACATTGGTTAAAGTTTTCTGCTGTGTTAGTGTCGTTTCAGTATCAAGATACCCCAACCCTTCACTGCTTCCAGATTTCCCTTCAACGCCATCTGGGTCGTGGATGATATTCCCTAGCATCTGATAACCGCCACAAATACCCATCACTTTCCCGCCCAAGCGAAGATGACGCTGAATATCTTTATCCCAACCTTGCTGTTTTAGGTATTCCAAATCGGCTCTTACCGATTTTGTTCCCGGCAATACAATCAAATCAGCGTTGTTCAGGCGCTCGCCTTTGCCTACGTAACGTAAATCAATCGACGGGTTAAGTCGCAGAGCGTCAAAGTCTGTATGGTTACTGATTCGAGTTAGTACTGGCACTACAACCTTAAGTTTAGCTTCTCCATCAGACTCTTGGGCTGAGGTAATGGCATCTTCCGCTTCTAAGTTAAAACCATGCAGATAAGGCAAAACCCCTATCACAGGCTTACCTGTTTTCTCTTCTAGCCAATCTAAACCAGATTGAAGTAACGCAATATCGCCTCTAAAACGGTTTATCACAAAGCCTTTTACGCGCGCTTGTTCAGATTCAGATAATAGAGCTAATGTGCCGTAGAGGTGTGCAAAAACGCCGCCACGATCAATATCAGCAACGATGATCACTGGGATGTCTGCCTTTTCAGCAAAGCCCATGTTCGCGATATCGTTTTCTCGAAGATTTATCTCTGCGGGACTGCCCGCACCTTCAATCATCACGCTTTGGTATTCTTCAGAAAGTCGATCAAACGAATCGATAACCGAATTCATCGCAACTTTCTTGTAGTCGTGATATCCGGTCGCTTCCATATTCGTCAGTGCTCTTCCTTGTAGAATCACTTGCGCACCCGTATCTGAATTGGGTTTTAGCAATACAGGATTCATATGGACGGTAGGCTCAATATTACAAGCTTGTGCCTGAACCGCTTGAGCACGACCAATTTCGCCACCATCTTTTGTCACTGCGCTATTTAGCGCCATATTTTGAGGCTTAAAAGGTGCCACTTTGATGCTTTTCCTTGCCAAAACACGGCATAAACCTGCCACCAAAACACTTTTTCCGGCATCTGACGTTGTCCCTTGAACCATAAGGGCGTTTAACGGTGATCGCATCTGTACTTAAATCCTTTATTTCTTAATTTTCAATTTATAGCTGTGGGCAATATTTCTCTGCCTCCATCTTAACGTCATTGTCGTGTAGATGCTCAATAAAATGAATGGAAAATGAATGTGTTACTCACTCTGGATTCAACCCCAGTGTTGTTTAATAGCTCCATCGAAACGAAGCTTACAAACAAAATAAGCGCACTCACGAAAAGAAACGTTTCAAATTAAGAAAAACGTTTCTAATAAAAACAACATTAAGGGATTCACCATGAAAAAAACTGTATTAGCTATCGCATCTACTATTATCCTCGCTCCTACTTTCGCAATGGCTAGTGACCATCACAGCGACAGTAACAGTAATCACAACAATAGCGACAGTAACCACAAGCATCAGAGCGCTATTGCGTACACGGGACCGATTGAAACCGTTTCAGTTGCGACTCTACTAGCAGACACCAGCATGTTCGCAGAGCAAGAAGCAATCGTAGATGGCAAGATTGTTCGTCAACTAAAGAACGATACGTTCGTATTCTCTGATGGTCAGAGTGAAATTCAGATCGAACTGGATGACGATATCCTTCTAGCGCAACCGCTCACCGCAGATACAAAAGTTCGTATATTTGGCGAATACGAAGGTGGTAAAACGCCAGAGATCGAAGTAGATCATATTCAAGTTTTGTAAGATACGAACTCCGTACCGTCGACTTCAAAGACATGATTTATAACAAATGGCCTGCATATTGCAGGCTTTTTTGCATTATAATGCCGAAAAATATAATTAATATGGAGTCACCATGCTAGGTAGCGCAAACAAGACGGTCCTTTTGGGGTTGGTTACACTGTGTTCATTCTCTGCGTATGCAAACAACTTTAACTACAATACATTTGAGCTACGCACAGGTATTAGCCCTAGTACATTTGGTGGCGAAGTCACAACAATGTTCACTCAAAACTCACACTTTGTTGCTCGAATCGATTCTGAATTTGAAGGGGATTGGGATGCGGCTGTAGGTATGGGGTTCAACGGCCCAATTAATCAGTTGGCTGATATTACTGGACAGATGTTACTGCACAACATCGAACGTAATGATGGTAACCACATTAAAACTGAAATCAATATTGGTTTAAGAGCTTGGTTGCTGGCAAACATTGAAGTTAACTCCCGCCTTGGTCAACTCGTCGACAGCGACGACACGAGTTCAATTGTCGGTGTAGGGGCTCGCTTCCACTCAACAGAACAGCTTTCAGTAGGTATAGACCTTCGAAATAACGGTACTTACGGACACCAGTTCTTAATGTCAGCTCGATTTGGCTTTTAAGTCTATTCAACACTTATGATCCATCAGTGATCAAATGTTAAATTCGATTGTTTAAACGGTAACTTAAAGGCTAATAGTCTCGTGACCTATTGGCCTTAATGGCTGATTTTGCAACTAAAAACTAAACATTTAGCTTAAAATCCTCGAAAATCACCCTTTCT
>NZ_AJZM02000057.1 GCF_000272405.2 Vibrio tasmaniensis 1F-187 | reverse complement strand
GTTATTTACTACGATTGGTATAACACCAAGGCATTGCATGATACTCAGACCTAACTCTCTCATGAGTTGATTGCGGTAAGTTGGGCTATGCCTGTTGTGCTGACTCAGTACGACAGCGTTATGGCAACAGTGATGGGCGATTCTTGAGGAGAGTTCGCGATGATTGTGTCACCTGCAACTGCAGTAAGTGTGCCACTAATCGCCCCGTCCGTTAATGTGCAAACAGAGCAAGTTGCGCGTGATAATAGAGTCCGAGAACCTGTTGCTCCCGCAGTAGCATTGGCGAGAACCAATGCAGAGCGTAAGGTAAAATCAGACGATAAACGAAGGCAGCAGTCGGCTTGGGATCCTTCAGACCATCCAGGTTATGAAATGGAGAACGAGTCAGAGGCCAATTCGGTTAGCCATGAAAAGCCACAAGATCCTTTTGACAGGCTGTTCAGCTTATTGGCTCTGAGAACATACAGTGCTGATCAAGGAAAGGGCTATACCATGCGTTTCCGCCTGCCAAAGCATGTTTTAGATGCGGCGATTCAGGAGGGACAGATGGAGAAACGACGTAAGGTCATAAAATATCATTATGGTCATGCTGTTGCGCCTCATGCTCCATCAGAGATGTTAGTCGTGTTGTAAGTCGAAAACTTATGACCCAACCAAGCTTCGATGTCTTTTTTGAACACATAATAAAAAAACCTGCATACCCTAAGGGATGCAGGTTTTCTGTTTTAAGCACATCCGTTTTGCAGACGAGCTAACGGATTACTTTTTCGCTTTAGCGAAGGCAGCTGCGAAAGCACCGCCCATCGCCGCGTTTTGTTGCGGTTCCTCACGACGGCGTTGTCCACCTTGTGAGTTTTGGTTCGGGCGGTTTTGTGTGCGAGGTGCACTTGAACGTTGTGCGCGGTTATCTTGTCCAGGCTCATCTTTCATGCGCATGCTTAGTGCAATACGTTTACGTTGAACATCCACTTCCATCACCTTCACTTTCACGATATCACCCGCTTTCACCACTTCTCGTGGGTCAGAGACAAAGCGATCGGTCAGTGCTGAAATGTGTACCAAGCCGTCTTGGTGAACACCAATATCGACGAACGCACCGAAGTTAGCCACGTTTGAAACCACGCCTTCTAAGATCATACCGGGTTCTAAGTCAGACATGCTATTTACGCCATCGGCGAACGTTGCCGTCTTGAACTCAGGACGAGGATCTCGACCCGGTTTATCCAGCTCTTTGATGATGTCGGTTACTGTCGGTACACCAAAATTTTCATTCGTGTAATCAACCGCATGTAAGCCACGTAAGAAGTCTGTGTTACCTACCAGAGATTTGATGTCTTTATGGTTTTTCTCGGCGATGGTTTTCACCAATGGGTAAGCTTCTGGGTGAACCGATGATGCGTCTAGCGGGTTCTTACCATCCATGATACGCAGGAAGCCAGCACACTGTTCAAAGGCTTTTGGCCCTAAACGAGCGACTTTCTTCAAGGTAGTACGGGCTTCAAAGCGACCGTTTTCATCACGGAAATCCACGATGTTCTGAGCGATGGTGCTAGAAAGGCCTGCTACGCGAGTAAGTAGCGCGGCAGACGCGGTGTTCACATCAACACCTACGGCGTTTACACAGTCTTCGACAATTGCGTCTAGGCGCTTAGCAAGCATGGTTTGGCTCACATCGTGTTGGTATTGGCCCACACCGATCGATTTAGGGTCAATCTTCACAAGCTCTGCCAGTGGGTCTTGTAGACGACGCGCAATAGACACCGCACCACGAATCGAGACATCCATGTTCGGGAACTCTTTTGCCGCTAGCTCAGAAGCAGAATAAACCGATGCGCCCGCTTCGCTAACAATGATTTTCTGTGCTGTTAGGTTGCCACGCTTAATCACATCAGCAACAAAGCTGTCTGTTTCGCGTGAAGCGGTACCATTACCAATCGCAATCAAATCAACATTGAACTGGCGAACCATCTGCTCAACCACGTGTGCAGATTTGTCGTATTGCTTCTGTGGTGGGTGAGGGTAAATGGTTTCTGTTGCTAGAACCTTACCGGTTGAATCCACCACGGCGATTTTCGAACCAGTACGTAAACCCGGATCTAAGCCCAATGTTGCTCGAGGGCCAGCAGGCGCAGCCATTAGCAGGTCTTTAAGGTTGGTGGCGAATACTTCAATCGCTTCGATCTCAGCACGTTCTTTCATCGCGCCCATCAATTCGGTTTCCATGTGCATAGATACCTTGATGCGCCATGCCCAACTGATCACTTGCTTACGCCATGCATCCGCAGGTGCGCTGCTTAGGGTAATACCGTAGTGATCAGAAATGATGTTCTCGCAGTATGAGCCACGAACACCTTCTTCTTGCTCTGGATCGGCATTCATTGCCAGTGTTAGGAAGCCTTCATTTCGGCCTCGCAACATAGCAAGCGCACGGTGAGACGGTACTTTGCTGAGTGTTTCGTTATGCTCGAAGTAGTCTTTGAACTTCTCGCCTTCTTGCTCTTTACCTGTCACGACACGAGCGACTAGCTCTGAGTTGCGTGTTAGGTGTTGGCGAATCTTTTCTAGCAGGTTTGCGTCTTCCGCAATGCGCTCCATGATGATCGCACGAGCGCCATCGAGTGCGGCTTTGGTATCGGCAACGCCTTTATCACTGCTAACAAAGTTGGCTGCTTCGGTTTCCGGGTCGTGCTGTGGTTCAGTCCATAGCGTATCGGCAAGAGGTTCTAGGCCTGCTTCAATTGCGATCTGACCTTTGGTTCGGCGCTTTGGTTTGTATGGCAGGTATAAATCTTCAAGGCGAGTTTTGCTGTCTGCCTGACTGATATCACGCTCGAGTTCTGGCGTGAGTTTACCTTGGTCTTGAATCGATTTAAGAATCGTTTGGCGACGATCATCAAGTTCACGGAGGTAAGAAAGGCGACTATCAAGGTTACGTAATTGGGTATCGTCTAAGCCACCCGTAACTTCTTTACGGTAGCGGGCAATAAAGGGAACGGTGTTACCGTCGTCAATTAGGTTGACTGCGGCGGTGACTTGCTCTGAACGAACATTCAGTTCTTCAGCAATCAGTCGACAGATAGCTTGGCTCATCCGATGAATCTCTTATTTAATATCATGACAAATACATGGGGGTGAGCGTACGCTTTTTCTAGCTTTGACTGTGTAATTATCCTGTCAGAAGTCCAATTTCCGTTTCTGATACCCACTTTGTGCGAGATCTCTCACACGTGGTGTGCGACTAAGTCACTTTAAATCGATGAAATCGTCTTAAAATAAACCTAAGTTACTGATTTTATTTGTTTGTGTGTTTGTGGGCGTATTTCTCACCTGAAATGTTTTTTGGGACTGTCTAGGAAACTCGCCCAAATACCGTAATATTTAACTTGTCGACAGGGAGTTGGCAGGAACAGGAAAAAGCCTAACGGACTAGGTATCTTCAGGATGAAGATTTGATTACTTAGGATGAGTGGTCAGCAAGGAAGTGATAATCTCTGGATGAGATTCGCCAGTCAGGATGACAGGCTAGAATGGACACCGCTAGGATGGCGATGAACAAAAAGGAAATTGGTTAAAGGATTTAGCCACTATCAAGGAAAGATGCAGGGAGCACCTTATCTCGAAGAGATAAACAGTAGCCGGATTGCTGCGATAGAGACTTAACCCCGTCAGGCGAAAGCCTAGCGGGGTTTTCTTTTATCTGGCGTTTGGGTTTGCTTGAACACTCAGCTCATCGCTAAGTGTTTATTAGGTTTGATTATTCGTCGTCTGCGTAGCGAATAGAGTTAATGAACCACTCTTTGTCGCCTTCCGGTGTGGTTACCGTAAACTCGTCATCCACTTCTTTCTTGAGCAGAGCTCTAGCCATTGGTGAATCTATAGAGATATAGCCTTTAGCATCGCCGTAGATCTCTTCTGGGCCGACAATTCGAAACTTCTTAATTTCCCCATCATCATTTTCTATTTCGACCCAAGCACCGAAAAATACCTTACCTTCTTGTTGTGGCGAGTAATCCACGATAGTGACATCTGGTAGGAATTTGCGTAGGAAACGCACTCGGCGATCAATCTGACGAAGCAAACGCTTATTGAAGGTGTAATCTGCATTTTCTGAACGATCTCCAAGGCTTGCAGCCCATGTGACTATTTTGGTTATTTCTGGACGCTTCTCGTGCCATAAGTGGTCATGTTCTGCTTTGAGCTTGTTATAACCTTCGCGGGTGATAAGTTTGGTTTTCATAAATCTGACTTAATGAAATGATGATCTAAGATAGAATATATAGAAAGGCAACATACGTTAACAATTATTTAGGCGACTTTTCCCTCAATAATGTTACATTTTTAATGTCTTATACCAATATACAATGTACCAAGAATGCTTAACCTTAGGTTTAAGCTTTAATAGGTGGAACCATTACATGCAAGAAAACTACAAAATTTTAGTGGTCGATGACGATGCTCGTTTACGTGCACTGCTAGAACGCTATCTGTCAGAGCAAGGCTTTCAAGTGCGTAGCGTGGCAAACAGTGAGCAGATGGACCGCCTGTTAACCCGTGAAAACTTTCACTTGATGGTATTGGATTTAATGTTGCCGGGCGAAGACGGTCTTTCGATCTGTCGTCGTCTAAGAAACGCAAACAACTCGCTACCAATCCTGATGCTGACCGCAAAGGGTGACGAAGTGGATCGCATTGTGGGTTTGGAAGTGGGTGCTGATGATTACCTGCCAAAACCATTTAACCCACGTGAACTGCTTGCTCGTATCAAAGCGGTAATGCGTCGCCAAGTGATTGAAGCACCGGGCGCGCCAAGCACAGAAGAGTCTGTGGTTGAGTTTGGTGAGTTCCGCCTAAACCTAGGTACACGTGAAATGTTCCGCGGTGAAGAGCCTATGCCTCTTACCTCAGGTGAATTTGCGGTTCTGAAGTCACTGGTCACTAACGCTCGTGAGCCAATGTCTCGCGATAAGCTGATGAACATGGCGCGTGGCCGTGAGTATTCAGCGATGGAACGTTCTATCGATGTTCAGATTTCGCGTTTGCGTCGTCTAGTAGAAGAAGATCCAAGTAAACCTCGTTATATCCAAACGGTGTGGGGCTTGGGTTATGTATTCGTTCCAGATGGCAAAGCTGTGTAATCTAGCTTTGCTCGTTCTGTGATTCAGAATTTATTATTTACGGGTCATCTCATTAATATGCGATGGCCCGTTTTGTATTCAGCACAATGAGAGATACCAATCGTAGTAAATAACTGC
>NZ_AJZM02000056.1 GCF_000272405.2 Vibrio tasmaniensis 1F-187 | reverse complement strand
ATTGGATGTTCCACTGACGTCCCCTGACTACACCTGTATCAGCAACCGTTCGAAGACAGTTCAGGTCAAATATCGCAATAAATCCAAAGGAGCTATTCGCCATATAGCGATTGACTCGACTGGTCTCAAAGTTTTTGGCGTCGTTGAACCTCAAACTGATTTGATCAACAACGCCGAGAATGAGTGGATTCCACACATCGCGGAAAATCTAAAGTAAAATGGCTATGAACTTATGCTAGGAGTGGGTTTTATTATTGGGTTGATAATCGCAACAAAGCGTAGATAAGCGTGTCAATGATCTCCTCAAGGAAGAGTTCTTGCTGACTCAGGACAAAAATCTTAACGAGTTAAAACGCTTATTGAAGAGTTGATACATACGTCTAACGAAATTAGGCGGCATTTCAGTCTAGGTGTGAATTTGCCAAATAAAATGCATGAAAAAAGCCAGTAACTTGCATTACTGACTTACTAAAAATTGCCAACCTACTTTAGAAGAAGGGGACTCTAATCCGCAGTGGTTTTAAACGGTAGGAGCAGATGCTCGCCATGCTTGGTTTTGGCTATCAGCAATTGAGCGAAACAGATCCCGCAGCTCTTTAAGCATACTATCTTGAAAACCAATATTTTCGTCAGCTTTCTGTTTCAATGCTTGTGCACGTGTCGCTAGAACTTCATCTTCTTTACCGCGAGCCTGAGCTTTAGTTTGCTCTACATTTGATGCTGAGTTTGCCATCTGACTAAGAGACTGAAGAATCGAATTTCGCGCTTGATTAGAGGTGGTAGCTTTGTCAAACTTTCGCCCCCCTTTTGTCAATTTATCAGTCAAATTACCAAGACGGTCTTGCCCGACATCCTGAACACGCTTTAACTGTTGCTGTTGAGTTTTCGATAACCCACCATTGTTCAACAAATCATTAGCCTTATCTACACCAGCTTTTTGTGTTTTCAGTAATGTATTAGTCGATGCTTCCGCTTTAATTTGTTTACCAGCTTTAGCAGAACCTATTCCGCCCAAAATTGCCGTTACACCGGCTAGAACTCCTGAAACTACAGCCATTGCGATCATCGCTTTAGCAGATTTATTTAGCTCTTGTGCTTGACTCTTAAGGCTCGCTACATTCGCTTCAACCGCGATTTCACGTTCAAGTGTTTGTTGTTCTCGGCTTAACTTCGAAACTTGGTACAGTAAGGTCATCAAAGCAAGAGATTCCGAAACCGTATTTGACGATGATTGAGTTCCAGATTGACCATGAAGTGCTTTTTCTAGGGTTTTCATAAGCAGATTTGCTGTTGGTGCCAAAGCGGTCATCAGCTTTTCAACCACGCGAGCTTGTTCTCCACTTTTCGGCGCTTTAGGTCTTTCCAAAAGATAATGTTTAGCACCTGACACCGCCGTCTCATCGTTACCACGAACCGCTGCTTCGGTTTTTGTCTCGGGGGCTTTTTCAACCTTAGTCGTTTTATCTATCTCACCCAAACCGTATAGATCTGCATTCCCAGTCTTACCAATTTTATCTAACATAAATTCTCCTTAAACCGTCGCTGGACGATTCATTACCGTTTCCATCGTTTCGCTTTTCGCCTGAATCATCTGCATGATGACATTCATCAACTCTTGGAAACCTTCCATCATCTTAGCGATTTCTTTTTTAAGCTTATCAATAACCGATTGAGTCAGCACCTTCTCCGCTTTCTGCTGAGTAAGATCCGCATTAATTTCTGTCACTTTAGCTTTATTATTGGAATGAACACTATCGGCAGAGCCTTTACCAACATTAGAAAGAAGATCTAATGACTCTGCAGCAAATCGAATACCTTTAGCTGTCGTCGTGGCTGCTTTAGAACCCATATCTGCAACTTTTGCCATATTAGCTGCCGCTTTAGTCGCAATATCAGTGATTTTTTGTGCTACTTTACTGGCACTTTTCCCCGCCAATTTAGCAATACCGCCCGCAGCCGCGCCGCCAAACGTCACAACAGCCCCAATAACCGCAACCGCAATCTCTAAAGCCATCATAACTTTGCTGAGAGCATCGACATTAATGCCAGCTTCTTTCATTGCATTTTGAACAGCTGGTTCTTGCATAGCCATACTGACTACACCCAATACACCACCGGCAATCATTAGTGCACCAGCTGCTGCTCCAACACCAGTTGCCACCATTACAGCGCCCACTATAATCGAAACTGCGGCACTGACCCACCCAAATATCTTGGAAACCAGACCCGATTTTTTCGCTTCTTTAGCCGCAGCTTCAGACTCTTTGAGTTTTTGTTCGTTATCCTTTATTTCTTGTTCGTGTTTCGCTTTCGCTACTTTTACTTCTTGGATCTTAAGCTTGTTTTGTACGCTCTTCAGTTTGTCTGTGATAGCAGCTAGCTCTACCTCAAAGTCATCGGCTGACCCTGCCAGGATTTTCACTGCTAGTGAGCCCGTGTTGTCGGCGACCGCATGTAAAACCTTGGCAATCGAATCAACGATTTTTTGTAGTTGATTCATGGCTTTCAGCGTTAATTCATTGACCTTATCGCTAACTGCAGCGTTCGGTGCATCAAGCTGAACTTTAACTTTACCAGTGTTCGGTACTTCAGATTTTTTACCTTTTACGTTTTCAACCGTTACTGAAGCTGACACGTGAGATGCAGTCTTAGTAACCTTATCTAACATTGTTTGACCAGAATCCGGTAAGTATGCCTGACTCTGAGTGCGGTCTAGTGCGATAGAATTCATATTCTAGTTACTCCTTTTGTTTTTCACCGCTTCTAACATGATGCCTGCGCGTTGATGCAAATCTGCATACTCTGGTTTTCCGGCAGACATCCCCTTCGCGCTGTAAAACCCACTCTCTGCCTCTGTTAATTGCTCAAGTTTTAGGTAACACTCTGCAGAGTGGAAAGGTGGGCGTGGGTCATTAATATCTACAAGCGCTGCATAACTGTAGGCGTCAATCGCCTGCAGGTACTCACCCAGTTCTTGACGAGCAGCTCCTAAACCAATAAAAAATCGTGCTTGGTAGTGGTCAAGCATGCTAAGCAGTTGGAATATCTTACCGGCTTGCTCTATTTTTCCTGATTGGAAAAAATTGAATCCAACAGCGTAAATGTGCTCAATGGTATCTGCTGATACATCGTGCAGCATTTTTAACGTTCCACCTTCCTCAAGAAACGAAAGGAGTTCCTCTGCTTGCATTTGAGATGGGTCAGTTACCGGGTTTTGTGTAGTCATGGTTATTTATCCTTAAATCGCTCGTAGGATTGCTTGCAAAATATTGTGGTACTTTTGAACAAATTTGTTCATAGCTTCAACAGTTGCGTTGTATTGGGAACTGATGTCGCTTAACGCAGTAGTTTTTAACTGTACAGAATCGTTAATTGGCTTCGACTTACTTGAAACCGAGCTAGAAAAATTACTAAGGTATTTGTTATCTGTATTGTTATAATATACATCGCGACTAACAGTCACTCCTGCATGCTCTAAAAATTGTTTGTGAGTAAAGTATTTAACTCCATCAGAACCAACCCTTGGAGTTATATGTTTTTCTAAATACTTAAACTCCTTACCTTTTTCAAACTTTTGTTGAGTCTCATATCCGAAATGTTTATAAGTAAAATGCTGCCTGTCTGGATAATAATGCCCACCACCAGTACTTGAGTTAATTATCTCCGATAACTTTGTACTGATGGTAGTCTGGACTTGACCAAATATTTTTAGTTTAGTCGTAAGCTCTTGGAGTTCCTCTTTCTTCTCGTTACGCTTTTCAAGACGGTTCACTCGACGCTCATTTAAAGAAAACAGCACGCGCTCATCAAAACGATCGCCAATAGTCGAATCAATCACAGATAACAAATCACGAGAGGTTAACGAGTGCTCAGCTTTAACATCTGCTTTCCTTTGACCGTCAGTCCCTACCGTTATTTTCTTTTCATCTTCTGTGATTTTACTTAAACGAGCTTTCAGAGCGGCTAGGTTACTCATCATTTTTTTATGACGAGTGGCAAAGTCGATACCAACATCTTTCCTCAACATCATTTTTTCAAACTGAAATCTTATATCTCGTGCTGTATGCTGTTTTATTTGGTCAACCTGTTGTTGTGGAGTTTGGAACTTCTGCACTTCGTGAAGACTGCTATAAAAGGCATCGACTTGAGTGTTTATAAGACTCACAGCCATATTCGAGAATAAGCTAGAGAGCGTTATATCCGTAGATGAGCTCCTTAGCTTTGCAATTGCCGCATCAAGTACTATTTGCAGCTTACTAACCGAACCTGCTCCATAAGCATTTGCGTATTGACCTTTTACTTGGTTCACCAGATCGTTCAGCCCTCCTCTAAGCTCCTGCTTAGACATACCTGGAAGCCAAGTGATTTTATTTGCCAAAAGTTGTGCATCACTGCCACTTAGCGTAAGACCTGCATTATTTAAAGATCTAGTAAGCTGTGCTAAAACTGCTGCTTTGAAGCTTTCTTTCGTTAATAAATAATCCGAGTTATTTAGCTCGTTGATGTCTACCGAACCTAGATTGCGAAATGCATTACGCAAAAAAGAAATAGCGTTCTCACGAACCTTACTAGAGCTCATTTGCTGAGAAAGTGAATTTATAAACACACTGATCTTCGCAGTAGCTTGTTTAAGTGCATCGGCATCTAAGTTAGCTATTTGTTCTTCTTGGGTACTCTGGCTTCCTAAGCGGAACTGATTGATAAAGTCTGTAGGGAGCGAATTGTCTACCTTGTCACTTAACTGCTTTTCGAACCAAGTTCGGAATTGGTAAGTAAGTGTTTTGTTGACTCCGTTTACCAAGTCTTGAGGTGAAATCTGACCATTCACCGCTTGATTTTGCAACGATTTCATCCAATGAGCAGCAGTATCAACTGCAGCAGTGCCAGTAAATGCTGCTTGTTTTTCTAGTAGTTTCCTCAATGAATTGGCATAAAGATCAAGGCTATCTTGTTCACTACGCCCTAACACCTTAGGCAATTGACTAATCAACGCCTTCAACTTAGCCGCATTTGGCTCCCCTAAAATATTAGCCAATTTATCAGCCAAACGATCCTGAAATGAGGTCTGCGGCTCTGGTCGAGGTCCTACCCCACCTACTGGGTTTCTTCTGTTTATATCCGTCATTTAAAAACCTTTAAATTACTATGCCACGAAGTAACACAGGCCGCTTGCGCCTAGAGCCTTCGGCATTAGTGCCGTGGAGCGGATGTTGTTGTTGTCTGCGGCGTTGTACTTCCTCGAGCAATTCATGTTCTGCTTGTTTCATCAGTTTGGGATCGGCGTTTAACCCATCAAGCAGAATATTTCCTGCTACTGGACCAACACCTAATCCTTCAAGTAGTTCATTGAACACTTCAGCTCTGTCATCTGCAGTAAGGATAGCAAGTTCTGATTTTTCAATGGTTTCGGTAAAGGGTTGCTTCATCTTGATACCTATATTAAAGCGAAGCATCTATTAGATGCTGTCAGTAACAGTCGAGAGTTTTTACTTTCTTTCTCTTTTTAAGTGGGCGGTAGTCACTCAGGCGCAAGTAGTACCAATCATCTTGTTCATCGTGACTCGCACCACAGGCTCCCAAATAGAATTGCGCTAATCTTTGGTTACTCATATTGCTACCACGCAATACGTCAACGTTGCCACGAATGATCCAGTTGAGTGGGTACAATCGGATAGCATGTTCTGCGAGTAAAAACAGTGCAGAGAAAGGATTGCTCAAACCTTGGTTTGGAGTAATTCTTCGCAACAAAACGATGATAATTTCACCATCGTCTACTCGGAACACGAGCTCCATACCGTCGTATTCGTAGCGATGGCCAAGTAAGATAGTGCTTTTCTGCCAGAAATAAGGCCTCACTTTGATTCCTGACGTCACTAAAGACTGACTGAGTACACATGCCATTACATTCCCACCCTGCCTAAAGGTTGAATATTAATTTGTTGCGTTAGTTCTTGAAAAGACAGCACTGGCAGATCGTAGTATTCAGATTCAATCAATTTTCGCACGTAACGGCGTACGTCCATTGACACCACTAACACTGGTTTATTTGGCATACGGCTCAAATCACCAACTGCTTGCTTAACGTCGCTGACAAACTGTTGAGTAACGGAAGGGTCAAGCGCTAAGTAACTGCCCGACGAAGTCTGACGAATACCGTTACGGAGCATATCTTCCAAGCTCTGATCTAACAGGTATGCTGGCAACATATTTTGACCGCTGGCGTACTTGTAACAAATATAGCGTTTCAAACTTGAACGGATGTATTCAGTCAACTGAACCACGTCTTTTTCTTTTTGTCCCCACTCCACCATTGCTTCTAAGATCACTCGTAAGTTACGAATAGAAATATCCTCAGAGACAAGGCGTTGTAGGATTTCCGTCATTTTTTGCAAAGGCACAATACGCTGTGTCTCTTTTACTAATTCGGAATAACTGCCTTCCATTTGCTCTAGCAAATAACGAGTCTCTTGGATACCGATAAAATCTTGGGCGTACTCTTTTAGCACATGAGATAGGTGGTAAGTCAAAATACGGTCGGGAGTTAAAAAGCCCACTTGGCTGTTTTCTAGTTTTACTTTATGACTGTGGTCTACCCAAATACTCGAAATTCCCGGTAGAAAATCGTCATCTTTCTCGTAAGGTATACCAAGCAAATCGATCTGCTCATTATCTTCTGTCACCAGCAGTTTTAAGCTTTGAATCCGACCGCGGGCAACTGGCACTTCTTGCAATTGAATCAAGTATTCACCGTTGCTCATCCCTTCGTTAAATCGTAAGTGAATCCCCGGGAACGGCACGCCGAGATCTAGGTACAACGCTCGTCTTACTCGTGCGAGCTCATCATTCAAAGCGACGGCTTCTAAGCTCTCTTGTAAGCGAGCATCCAAATCGATTAGCAGCGGTACCGTCATAGCGAACTCTTCTTGTTCACCTAGTTTTCCTTTGCTGTTGCGCTGAGGTGCCGCTTTGTTCGATTTGGCGGCTGGCGAGCCCGCGCCTTGGGCAACAAAACTTGGTAAGTCGGCACTGCTTAATTTACTTTGTTGTTTTTTGTTATGGAGTAAGAAAAAGCCGCCACCACCGACTACAATAGCAAGAACAAAGAAGGTAACCTTCGGGAAACCGGGAATAAGCGCAAACAACACTAGCAACACACCGCCAATCAACAAAGCTCTTGGTTGTGCTGTAACCTGTGCTCCGATATCTGAGCCTAGGTCAGAGGACTCTTCATTCGAAACGCGCGTCACAATAATACCGGCAGTAATCGCGATAAAGAGAGCCGGAATTTGCGATACCAGGCCATCACCTACGGTCAAAACAGCAAATAGCTCCAATGCTTCCGACGCTGACATGCCTTTTTGAGTCACACCTATGGTTACACCGCCAAGAATATTCACCACGATTATCACCAGACCAGCAATAGAGTCTCCTTTTACGAACTTCATCGCCCCGTCCATAGAGCCGTACATTTGGCTTTCTTTTTCAATCACTGAACGGCGATGACGCGCCTCATGAACATCGATTACCCCGGCGCGCATATCGCCGTCTATACTCATTTGCTTACCCGGCATCGCATCAAGGGAGAATCGAGCACTGACTTCCGCTACCCTTTCTGAACCTTTAGTAATCACCATAAACTGAACGATTGTGATGATCAGGAAAACTACGATGCCCACGACCAGGTTACCACCCACGACGAAGTTACCAAAGGTAGAAACGATTTGACCAGCATCACCTTGCAGCAGGATAAGTCGTGTTGTAGTGATAGAAAGTGACAAGCGAAATAGTGTAGTGATCAACAGAACCGCTGGGAATGCAGAGAACTCTAGGGGGGATGTAATGTAGATAGCAATCATCAATAAGACGACCGCTATACTCATGTTGGTACCGATAAGTACATCCACCAATGTCGTAGGTAAAGGCAAGATCATCATAAAGACGATTGCCAGTAGCATCACGGCAAGCATGATGTCTTTACGCTGCCCAACCTTGTTAATAATATCGATCAACTTATTCATTTGGTTCACTATTTAGAGATTTTATATAACAGCGATGAGCGCGGCGCGCGCCCTCAACATCATCTTGTTTCCAGCGGGCTTGGCTAAGACAAAACCATAAACCAGCTTCATTAGAGTTGTTGGCTTCCAACAAGCTTTCGCACAGTTCGATTGAACGAGCGTACCGCCCTAAATCCAGGCATGCTACCGCTAATGTTTGGCGAGCTTCTTTATGCTGAGGTTCGATTTCCAACAGCGCTTCGAGTAACATAATTGCTTGTTTAGGTTTTTTATATTGAACTTGGAGAGCCCCGTGGATAAGCAATAGCTCCACATCTTTTGCTTGTAACATGGGAGTTAAACCTGAATCAGTAGATTCAACGCCATGGTGAGATAACGTTGATCTAATTGAGTAGTTTGCAACGTTTCCGCTGCTTGAGTTAGCGTATGAGAACCATTTTTCTTCGCCAAGTCTTGAAGTCTTTGCAGAGTTATATCAAACTGCTGACGGTATTTTTCTGGGCGAAGTAAGTCTGTATGTGTAATCTTTGGCTTAGCGAGTGGCATCAAGTACTGCTCTGAAGGGCGAAGTTCATACAATTTCTCTAGGTGCGTCGCGATGGCTTGACCGTCAGGTAGCAGTTGAAAACGTTGTGGAAAGTCGCTTTCGACTTGCTCAAGAGAGATATGAGCAAAACTTTCAATACCAACGTTTAATGTACTAATCCGATTCATGAGTTCACCACGTCGTTATGCAAACGAACTAGCAACGCGAATGCTTGTTCTATGGTTGGTAAGGTAACTTCATCGCCTTCAATTTGCGCTGAGAAAACTAACGCTTGTTCATCGAACAGCCCAGTTTTAATAGTGAATGGCCACCCTTGCCCTGAATGACAAAAGCTCAGTGCCTTTTTAATTGACTCATTAGATTGATGCCATGGCAGCGCTTTTACCAACATAAGAAACAAACAATCCTGATATTTCTCAAGGTACAAGGTGCCGCTTTGTTCAAAGCTCAACTGAACACGTCCAGCCGACGAGAAATTTACGGCTTCAAGCCCCATTCCTCGGCAAAAATCATCCACTGACGCATCAATCCAATTCATCGTTCCAAATTTCCTCTTCTTCTAAATCAATCGCTTCATCAAGCACTTTTTGTATTGCTTGTATTAGGTTTTGCCGCTGTTCTTCGTCGTTAAACACATCAATGGAAATATGCCGAACTAAGTTGTGCAGTTCTCGTAAAAAACTAATTTGTCGCTCAATGGCCCCCAACTTCATGGCGTTCACTAAGTTCCATATCTCTTCGCTCCCCACCCAGCGCTGCTCAACTAAGTCGATGACATCCGACATTAAATCAGTAACTTGATAAGCCATGGCTTGCCTGCTGAGGTTTAAACATCTGATAGATATTACTAACTTGATCTTGAAGGGTATTCAGCGTCTTAAGTTTTTGCATATCTGACATCAAAAGCTGCAGCTTAACCGAATCAATATTACTGCCTTGAACACTTAAATCTGCACTCATACCTTGCAACATAAAGTCGACGGCGGTGGACACCTCTTTTTCACCAAATCGCTCAACCACATCCTTGTATGCCGAGCCTAAGCCTTGGTAACTGTGTACTGTGTCACGATAGAAACCGCGTAGTTGGTGCAAACTGCTAAAGTCTTGCTCTTTGCTATATTCATCAGCAAAGCTCGACACACGAATCTCGGTATCAATCTGAGACCAAGAATCTGGATTTTGCTCAAAGTTCAGAAGGGCTTGGTCAATCAGCGCCAACAGATTCTTACTTTCTGGGTTCGCTCCGAGAAACTTTTTTACCGCCTTTAATGCAAGGTACTGGTGACTCTTCTCTTCAGAAAAGCCATTAAGGTAAGCTTGTAGCTGCGCGATCGTTGATAAGTTGCCACCCGCCATCTTGGTAGCAAGGTCTTTGATCTTTTGGTTCTTCTCAAGATCAGGAACTTTCCTTAAATATTCAGACACCAACTCATGAGCTTCATTAACCCGAAGACCACCATCTTTTACTTTACGTTTGGTTAGATCTTTTTCTGCTTTTTCTGAGCCTAATGACGTCAGCTCCTCCATTGCGTCAAATAATGATTGAGTAGCATTGTGTACTCGGACGCTCTCGCCTCGATAGTTTCCACCAATTGACTCCCCAGAACGTACGTACTCATGACCGCTTCGAATTGGCGTGTCAAACTTGTTACCCGTTGCAATTTGATTGTTGATAATACTCACTCATTTGCACTCCTTTCGTACAATATGACTTGAGTGTAAATGTTGTATTTGCAATAGGCTGTCAAAATCAGACGTGTTTTTTTAGGGCATTTTTAGTTTTCTAAAAACTCCCGACCAATAGTCACTATAAATACTGCCCCATCCTTTCTACTCTATCACTACCAGTTATTACGCATATTTCCTAAATTGAACGATTTCTCATACATCACCGAAACGCAACAATCTGCTATCAGACAAACTCGTTTGATACAAATCCGCGGCCGAGTTACTCAAGTTACTGGCACCATCATCAAAGCCGTGGTTCCTGGTGTTCGTGTTGGGGAACTTTGTGAGTTGCGCAACCCTGACCAAACCTTGTCGCTTCTCGCGGAAGTGGTTGGTTTTCAGCAACATCACGCGTTACTTACTCCACTTGGAAACATGCTTGGTATTTCCTCCAACACCGAAGTGAGTCCACTTGGAAAAATGCATGAAGTAGGCGTTGGCAACCACTTGTTAGGTAAGGTACTGGATGGACTGGGTCGCCCGTTTGATGGCACCCAAAATAAAGAACCGAGTGCTTGGTATCCAGTTTACAAAGATGCACCGCCACCGATGCAACGAAAATTGATCGAAAATCCCATCTCCATGGGGGTTCGTTCGATAGACGGATTACTCACCTGCGGCGAAGGACAAAGGATGGGTATTTTTGCCGCGGCTGGTGGTGGTAAAAGTACCCTACTCGCCAAGTTCATCCGCTCCGCTGACGTTGATGTCACAGTTCTCGCCCTTATCGGCGAAAGGGGGCGTGAGGTTAAAGAATTTATCGAACACGACCTTGGTGAAGAAGGCATGACAAGGGCGGTGTTAGTCGTAGCAACCTCAGATAGACCTGCAATGGAACGTGCCAAAGCTGCGTTTGTGGCCACCTCCATCGCAGAGTACTTCCGTGACCAAGGTAAACGCGTCCTACTGCTTATGGATTCTGTCACTCGCTTTGCCCGAGCTCAACGTGAAATCGGCTTGGCAGCAGGTGAACCACCAACACGACGAGGTTATCCGCCTTCTGTTTTTGCTGCATTGCCAAGACTGATGGAACGTGCTGGCCAATCAGACAAAGGCTCCATCACCGCTCTGTACACCGTACTTGTAGAAGGTGACGATATGACAGAACCAGTTGCCGACGAGACCCGATCAATACTTGATGGTCACATTATTCTTTCTCGGAAACTGGCCGCAATGAACCACTACCCAGCCATTGACGTGCTTCGTTCAGCAAGCCGTGTAATGAACCAAATCGTGGATAAAACTCATCAAGCATCGGCAGCTCATATGCGTGAAATGCTGGCAAAATATGAAGAAGTTGAACTGCTGATTAAAATTGGCGAATACCAACATGGTGCTGATAACCGCGCGGATATGGCCATTGATCAAAGTGATGATATCCGAGCGTTTTTACGTCAAGGCACACACGAAACAAGTGAGCTCGACGAAACCGTGACTCAGTTACAAGGACTCGCGGGCTTATGATCGAGCAGTTACTAGAGATCAAAACGATTCGTGCCGAGCGAGCTGACAGTGCAGTTCAGCAGCAAGAGTACCGAGTCAACAACGCCCTCTCTATAAGGCGAAAATCCGAGCAGTCCGTAGTCGATTATCACCAATGGCGAAAAGAAGAAGAAGAGCGACGATTTACCAAAGCGAAGCAGAAAATGGTGGTGCTAAAAGAACTCGAGATATTGCGACAAGAAATCGCACTATTGAGGGAAAGAGAAGCCGATTTAAAGCAGCGAGCCGCTGAAGCCAAAAAAGTATTGGAGCAAGAAGCTCAACGGCTCAAAGAGAGAAAAAAAGAAGCAATCGCCGCTCATAAAACCAAAGAAAAATTCATTCAGCTAAACGAACAAGAAATCGCTGAACAAATACGTCAAGTGCAGTACCAAGAAGAGCTCGAACAAGAAGAGTTTCGTAGTGCCATTGTTTCATAGAAGGTAAAAATGCGAGTCAAACACGATCACCCAGACACAGCAGGATTTCCCAAAAAGGTTCGACAGAGTCCCGCGACTAACGTCTCGGAAGAACTTGAGTCTATCTTTAACAATGCTCTGAAGCCTAAAACTCAGCCAGCCAATCTTCAGCAAAAGAGTGCCAAAGACCAAGCTGATTCAACGGATTCAACGGTTTCAACGGTTTCAACGGATTCAACGGATTCAAGCGCATCTCTTGATGGCTTGTATCTCGATCCCAAAGACATTATTGACGGTTTCCCAAAAGGCTTGAATACTCAACCAGCGCCAATCCAGTTTGATGGTAAAGCCGCTACCTCTGTGCAAAACGTCTTGAATGGTCAGCGACTAAAGCCCGATACGACAGTAAAAGAAGCGGTAACCTTAAGTAACGCGCAGATTAACACAGAAGCGAAAGCTACGTTGTCCGCATTTGAAGAGAAGCTAAAACCCTTAAAGCGCATTGATTTACATCATTCAACCTCTGAAGTGGGCACCAAACTGCACTCGGCGGCGAATATAAACCAACCGACTACTCAAGGTGATGTGATCCTAAAGAGTATGGAAGCGCAAACACCTCGCAGCTCGGCAAGAAACGTGAACGATCTGATTAGTAAGTTGGTCGAAAAGATCTATGTTTCTCTCCCAACAGCGAACGAGAAGGAGGTCCGACTGTTTCTCAATGAAGGTCAATTGAAAGGTGGTGAGATCTCCATTAAGCACGACAGTTCTGGTTACAGCGTCTTAATTAAACAAGAGCATGCCCTTTCGCTAATCAACCCAAACGCTAAACAAGAATTGGTTGAGCGCTTACAACGCTTGGGGATTGAACAACCGATTCGAATCTCAATCAGCGAGCAAATGAACCAACAACAAGATCAACAACGTTCTCGACAACAACGCAGTATTTATGATGAATGGAAGCCTGAGGACGAATGATGATACTTAATTTCCCTAAAGTCGACGCATCAAGCATCTCGCTAAGCAATCAACTATGTGCGAAACAATGCCACTTTCAAGATAGCCTGAGCAACAGCCTGTCGGTTACGCTAGGGCCAAAACCTCAATTTACTGGCTATCGTTTGGCGTTATTCATTGGAGGGCAAACGATCAAAATAGATTTTTGTGGTGCGCAATTACAGTTGTGGTTACATGACATGCTTGACTCAACGGCTTTTGAATCACTACCAAACTCATTGCAATTGGCGTTACTCAATAGCCAGATTGAACCATACACCGATGTGATTAAACGTCTTTTTGGGCAGCTTCCTGTCTTAAGCAAGTTACAACCTCTTGAACAGCAAACTCAGCAAGAGAATGTATTGATGCTCACCATCAACCGTGATGACGCATCTCTTAGCCTCTGGGTGCATGAAGGTCGAGATGTGCTACTTGGCGCGTTGCCACAAGCACCATCTTACCTAAGTCAAAATATTGCACTACCATTCTGGTTGAGTTTTGGCAAAACACGTTTGGCAGTCAGCCAATTCGAGCAACTGGAATTGGGGGATGTGGTGTTTTTCGATGATTGCCACATCGCACAACATCAAGTGCTCTTTCAGATATCCAATCAAAACCTTTGGCGATGCCAACTCGACGAAACCATACTCCACATCCTAGATAAAGAAACCAATATGAACGATATCAATAGCTCTGAAGTACTTACCGACCACAAGCAACTGCCAATTGAACTCACTTTTGATGTTGGTCAGCAAACCATAACTTTAGAACAACTTAACGCGCTACAACCTGGCTTTACCTTTGAGCTTAACCAGCCAATTTCAAACCCGGTCACTATGCGAGCAAACGGAAGAATTATTGGTGAGTGTGAACTTGTGAGCATCAATGAACGCTTAGGTGTTCGCGTTCTCGAATTGTTTGGCGGTAGTCAGGAGCCAGCATGATCCAGTTACCTGATGAACTGAACCTAATCGTCACGCTCGCCCTACTTGCTTTGGTTCCTTTCATTGCAATGATGGCGACCTCTTTCGTAAAGCTTGCTGTGGTGTTCTCTCTATTGAGAAACGCACTGGGTGTACAACAAATACCACCCAATATGGCGCTGTACGGATTGGCGATAATTTTGTCGATCTTCATTATGGCACCAGTAGGATTTGAAACCTACGACTACGTTACACAACATGAAATATCCCTAGAAGATTCCGACAGTGTTGAAGGGCTGATTGAAAGCGGACTGCAGCCATATCGAGAGTTTTTGAAAAAACACATCCGTGAAACTGAAACGGTGTTTTTTACCGATGCTGCGAGAACCTTGTGGCCACAGAAGTACTTCGACCGCTTAGAGTCAGACAGCTTATTGTTGTTACTCCCCGCCTTCACGGTCAGTGAACTAACTAGGGCATTTGAGATTGGTTTCTTGTTGTATCTGCCCTTCATCGCTGTCGACCTAATCGTGTCCAACATCCTACTGGCAATGGGGATGATGATGGTATCGCCGATGACAATTTCGCTACCATTCAAACTACTGCTTTTTGTGTTACTTGACGGTTGGACCAAGCTAACTCATGGCTTAGTACTCAGCTACGGATAGTGAGGAGAGAAATATGAATCCGGCCGAAATAATCCACTTTGCCACTCAGGCTTTAACGCTTGTTCTATTCTTGTCGCTGCCACCGATTCTGGTTGCGGCGTTTGTTGGCACCTTAGTCTCACTCATCCAAGCACTGACTCAAGTTCAAGAACAAACGTTGGGATTTGTCGTTAAACTGATTGCCGTCATAATTACCTTGTTTGTTACCGCACAGTGGTTGGGCGCCGAGCTGCATTCGTTTGCAACATTGACCTTAGATAAAATCCCGCAAATACGATGAGTTACGATGATTTGCACCACGCACTGTTCCTGTACAGCTTAACGCTTCCTAGGTTAATGGCTTGTTTTATATTCCTGCCGATCTTAAACAAGCAAATGCTGGGTGGCACCATGGTGAGAAATGGAATCTTGTGTTCTCTTGCACTTTTTATATTTCCTATAATTAATCAACAAAATTTACCTGCAGAAACGGATGGAATCTGGTTAATGGTTATCTTGGGGAAAGAGGTGTTATTGGGTCTGCTCATTGGCTTTATTGCGGCGATCCCCTTTTGGGCAATCGAGGCGGCAGGCTTTCTCGTGGATAACCAGCGAGGCGCAGCCATGGCGAGCATGTTTAACCCCACCCTCGGTTCGCAATCGACGCCAACGGCGGTATTGTTGACTCAAACTCTGATCACTTTGTTCTTCTCGGGCGGTGGCTTTGTCACTTTTCTTTATGCGCTATTTTCCAGTTACTCGTCATGGCCTGTGATAGGTTTTTTTCCAACCATAACAGAAGGGTGGGCACGCTTTTTCTACGACCAATTTGAGCAATTAATGTGGCTTGGAGTTTTGATGTCTGCGCCTATAGTACTGGCGATGTTCCTTGCCGAGTTTGGGCTTGCGCTCATCAGCCGATTCGCACCACAACTCAACGTTTTCTTCTTGGCAATGCCGATCAAAAGTGCCATCGCCAGTGTGTTATTGATTGTGTATCTGGCTCTGATGATGAACCACTTTCAAGCACTTTTCTCTGAAATCGCACTGTTCTCAGAGCAGCTAAACACTATTTGGTAATCGCTAGAGTCTGCTTATCTCTCGAACTTATTTTTGCAGCGACTTGTAGATTGTTCTTGCAAAAATAGATGCTTTGAAATGTGGTAACTCTATTCGATAAACCTATAATGCAGTGGAAAGAAACCACAAACGCCGTCCAAAGAGTTCAGCTAAAACGTTTTACTCTTTGTTGAGAGGGATTTACTTAGAACGATTCGGCGAAAAGGAATTAGCCGTCCGCCTCTCACCTGATTAAAACGCTTTATCTCGAACAAAATTCAACCAAAATAAATAAACAGGTCCTAATAATGAGCGGAGAAAAAACTGAACTCCCCACCCCAAAAAAACTCAGGGATGCCCGCCAAAAAGGGCAAGTTGCAAAAAGTCAGGAAATCATTTCATCTTCATTGATTCTGTCTTTGATTGTCGTGTTGTTTGCATTCGCCGATTACTATATGTCGCACATATCTGCCCTAATTTTACTGCCAAGCAAATTGGCATATCAGGGCTTTCAAGATGCACTACTCGACGTAGCTATCGCCATCGCCAAAGAAATGGTTTATCTGCTTGCGCCGATCCTCTTGATTGCAACCTTAGTCGCCATCATGGCTAACATGGGACAGTTCGGCTTTCTATTTAGTGGCGAGTCTGTCAAACCGGACATCAAGAAGATCAATCCAGTCGAAGGGGCAAAGCGAATTTTTTCGTTAAAGAGTATCATTGAGTTTATTAAGTCCATTCTCAAAGTTTCGTTACTTTCATGCATTATTTGGATAACGCTGAAAGGTAACTTAAACACGTTACTGCAGATACCTACCTGTGGGTTAGAGTGTGTACCGATCATCACTGGCGTATTAATCAAACAATTGATGATTATCTCTGCGGTAGGCTTTATTGTGATTGCCGCAGCCGATTTTTCTTACCAAAAGTTCGACCACACTAAACAGTTAAAGATGACCAAAGATGAAGTGAAACGTGAATACAAAGAGATGGAAGGCAGCCCTGAAATAAAAAGTCAACGTCGTCAACTGCACCAAGAAATGCAAACTTCTAACCAAAGAGATAACGTTAAACGCTCGAATGTGCTGGTTACAAACCCAACACACATTGCCATCGGTTTGTACTATAAAAAGGGCGAAACACCTCTGCCTGTGATTACCCTAAAAGAGACTGATGCGATGGCAAAGCGTATGATTGCGATTGCCAAAGAAGAAGGGGTTCCGGTGATGCAGAAAGTACCGCTCGCACGTGCGTTATATGCGGATGGGCAGTTAGACCAATACATTCCTGGCGATCTTATTGAAGCCACCGCAGAGATCCTGCGCTGGGTTGCGTCTCTGGAGCAATCTGAAGAGCAATAAGCGAGAAAACTATGTGGTTCAAGGTAAATATCGCTAGTACTCGACTCACTCAACTTGAAGATACAATTTTTAAGACATGAAAATGATCCATTTCTCCGTAAGCTATTGGTTGTGCATTACACCAGGCTCAATCGTAGAGCAAAGAAAGTAGAGGTCTCATTTAAGCCAAAAACGAGAAAAGCAATACAGCACCTAGCCATTGA
>NZ_AJZM02000055.1 GCF_000272405.2 Vibrio tasmaniensis 1F-187 | reverse complement strand
CATTGAATTACGCAACAAAGCCCGGGCTAAGCGTCAATAAGCCTATCTGGTTATTGAATGCATCAGCTGGGCAAGTCATTGGTTCTATTGCAATACTTTGTTCGCTAGTCGGCGTGTAAAGCTGAACGAATGGGTAGCTTGCATCTTGTTGATAGCGAATAGCGGCAGACGAATCTGAGCGTGTAAACGCAAGTTGGTTGGTTGTCTTGGAATCAAATTCAAAGCAGTGATTTAAGCTTTGATTGGCGAGTGAATCACCCAAAGACAAACAGTCAAAAGCCAGTTTTTCACCATTGGGTAGGTCGTTTTCGTGTATGACCTCAGAGCAAGGCGACATAGCGAGTCCACATTGTGCTAGCTCAGTACCGAGTGAAAAATAAGGGTGCCAAGCATCTCCGAATGGGAAGGCGGAATCACTCAAATTAGAGACGGTCGTTGAGGAAGTGAGTTTACCCGTGGTATCGATAGTGAAGGTGACTTCAAGGTTGAACGCAAACGGGAAAGCAGGATGCAAAGATGACGTTTGATACTGCAACGTCACACTGGCGGATTCTTCAGTGGCTACGCTGTTTGTGATTGAAAAAGGTTGGTTGTAGAGCAGGCCGTGTACGGCGTGATCAGACCAAGGAAAGTTAGCTGGGAGTTGATGGTTTTGGTTATCGAAACTGTAACGACCTAAGTTTAAACGGTTTGGAAAAGGGAATAATTTAGCACTGCGGGAAAAGAACGGATGTTGGTTGATCAGTTCATCATAATTCTGATAACCACAAATAAAAGAGAATGGACTGTTATTTACGGTATATTTATTAATAACAGCACCAAATCCATTGATTATTTGAAGTTCTATACCATGTTGGTGGTTTATTAATGTGACTGAGTCAATATTTCCAAATTTTTCATTTATAATTTTAAACATGTTGATGTCTCCATTTTAAAAAGATATTAACAAGAAGAAAAAAATATTCAATGGCGGTTTTAAAATGAATAATAAAATTCCATATACGAGCTACTCAGGAAATTCGGAACACTTATGTAAAAAAGGTGATGCAGTTGAATTTATTCAACCTTGGTACACGCCAATTTCTACCACACCAGAAAATACCGGTATGGCGGTGGGTGGAATTGGTAACACATTTACACTGACGCCAAACGGGAAAACACCAAATTTCAGCTTTATTCCGGGAATATTTGTTGATTGTTCAGAGCAAGTTATTAATTTTAATGATTTTTATGCGTCGGTGATGAATGTGCCGACCATCGATACGCTGCAAGTCAGTGATGAGCAAGAGCTGAGTGTTCACCTAAACTTCTATCCTGCCTTGTTTGATGGTAAGAAGATTGAAAGCGCAGAAATGTCGGATGCGATTAACCACATTCGCGCGGCATTGAAAAATGGTCACTTCTACCAGGATAATAAATCTAACTTTACAAAGTGGAACGTTGAGTTTTCAAATAAGACTCAATTATTGATTGAAGAAGATTCATTGTCGATTATTTGTCAATTATATGTCGCCTTGGATTTCTTTAATGGTTTATTAATTAATGATACAACGAGATTATTATCACTTACTGCGGGTGAAAATAATGATACAGGTAGTGTTAATGGTAGAGATATAGAGTATCAAGCTTTATATCCACTGGCTGAATATAAATATAGTAGTTTCGATGATATTAAAATAAAGCGTAAGGTAGTCTCTCCGATCGTTAAAGAGGACAAACGACTGTGTTCTTTGCCGATGCACTGGAATCACTTTGAATTAACCAATAATTCATCGCAAACACGTGTGATTACGCTTGCTCAGCCGCTAAAAAACTTGATTGGCTCAACCTACCAAAAAGGCCGTGATGGTATTCAAGATTCGGCTTGTACCTTGTCTCAAAACCCAATTGCTCAGCAGCATCAAACGGTTAACTTAAAGGGTGAAAGTCGCAGCTTTACGGGTGTTCAACTGACCAGTCAGTCTCCTTATCAAAGTGATATTGAAGGTGAAGTGGTGTTTGGTGTTCAAGCGGATAATCAACTGACAGAATCTGGTAAGGTTTCGATTTCTGTGAAGCCAACGCTTTATACCTCTAAGGCAGAGGAACAAACAGAGTTCGCACTGAAAACAGGCCGTACCAACGCGGAATTCCAAACAGGAATTTACACAGGGCGTGAAGCTCTGAGCGCATTGGTGGTGGTTCAGGTTGAATTGGAAGCGGGTGAGTCTGTTGATCTGCGTTTTGCGCAGGTCATGGCGCACAGCAAAGTCATGCTTAATGGCTGGTATTCAGATAAGGCTTACACGCAATTTTACCCGCAAACGCAACCAGCTCTGCTGATGTTAGAAGATGTATTACCAGAGCTAGAAGCGATTGAGCAGCAGATCGTCGCACAACAAACCGCTTTCCTAGAGCAAGCTCAAAGCAAGATCTCGCAGCCTGAATCGGCACTTCGCTATGCAACGATGGCGATGAACTCATTGTCGTTCTTGGCGGAATCAACGGTATGGGACAAAGAAGATAAGTTCTTGGTAAAAGAGTGTGTCGACTACCCATTCTTTAACTCTCTGGATGTGTACTTCTACGGATCGTTCTCTCTGCTTTATTTGTTGCCTGAGCTTGATGGCTGTGTGATGAAAGAGTTTTCTAAGGCCATTTTGGCGGAAGACTTCACTCAGCGCCGCTACTGGGAATACGAAGCGACGCCTAATGCCGAATTGATTGATGAAAAGTATCAAGGTGTACGTGCTATTCGAGGTGCGGTAATCCACGACTTAGGCAGCCCATTCGACATTCAGCCCGATGCTTACAGTTGGCACAACGTGAAAGAGTGGAAGGACTTAGCGCCGAAATACATTCTGATGGTGTACCGCCATTATCAAAACACCCAAGATCTCTCTGTGGTTAATGAGTGCTGGCAAGCGGTAACTGAAAGCATCGATTTTTTATCGAATTTGATTGCTGAGGGTGACGATTTACCATTAACCCGAGGCACAGACGATACCTTTGATAACCTAGCTTCTCACGGCATCTCTATTTATTGTGCGAGCCTGTGGGTTGCTGGCCTGCAAGCCGCGAGCGAACTTGCACAATTGATGGGTGAAAGCGAGCTAGCTAGCGGTTACTTAACGCGTTCTAAAAAGGCGTTAGCCACGGTTGAGCAAAGCTTGTGGGATGACAAAGAGGGTTACTACCACTTCTTCGTGACGCCAGTTCAAGCCAAGCATTTAACAGGTGAAGGCTATCAAGCTCTGGAAACCTTAGGACTTTCATTGACTGGCGATGCGATTGCTGACAAGAACACGCTCAATACCTATCTCAATGAAACGGATACTTCCATCAGCATCAGTAAGGTATCTCAAAGAGTCTCTAAGAAACGCTTGCTGAGTGAGACGGCGCCACAAGCCTTTACTCAAGAATACTTAGATTTAGTGCCAGATTCTGACAACAGTTTTGGTGATGCCTTGTTGGCCGACAGCTACCTAAAGCTCATCGGCTTAGACGGTATTTTCCCGCAAGAGAACATCCAACGCGCATTGGACTATGTTTATAAGCACAACTTCGAAATTAATAGTCCTAAGTTGGGTGTTGCGAATATGACGTTAGCCGACGGTTCACCGCATGAAGCGTTCCAAGCACAAGACGTATGGATTGGTGTTCAGTTTAGTGTGGCAACAGCGTTGAACTTAGCGGGTAAATCGCAGCAAGCAGAAACATTGATGGATACCGTGTATACCGCACTCTATGACTATTCGAAAATTCCATTTGCAGCGCCAGAGGGGTTCAATTGCTCTGTGTCTGTCAATGAGAAAGATCTTATAGAAGTATTTAAATTGTCGCAAAATGATGCGAAAAACTGCCTAAATGTACTTAAATGTCAAAACTGCGTGCTGTCTGACGGTCGTATCAATCCAACATTGACGAAAGATACTGATAATTTTGTTAAAATGTTGAGCGTTGAAATCCCGCGAGAAAAGCTCGCTGGCTTGCACAAATGGTTACTGAGTACTGGCTTGAAATACACGGCTGGCCGTTACTTCAGGCCGGGGATGATCTTCGCCTATATGTATTAACTTAATGACACGATTTTCAACGAAAGCAGTGGTATGCAGGTTGAAACTGATGGGGAGCTTAAAGCTCCCCGAATGTCACTTGATTGGGGTATCGAGATGCGCACTAAAACAAAAAAAACAACAGTATACGATGTAGCAAGACTGGCTGGTGTTTCTCCCAGCACCGTGTCTCGCTTCCTTAATCGAACCACTTATGTGTCGGATGATAAAAGCCAAAACATTGAGCAAGCCATTAAAGACACGGGCTACAAACCTAACTTCCAAATGCAAGAAAACACCAACCGACGCTCGCTCACTATTGGTGTATTGGTGCAACACCCTGATAGCCCCTACACCAGTCGTATCCTCAACGACATGGAAAAAACCCTAATAGCTCAAGGCTATTCGCTAGTAATAGCAACCGGACACTGGCAAAAAAAGCTAGAAATGCACGCGTTGGAGTATCTCGCAAAAAGTAACGTGGATGGCATGATCATCGTGACAGGCAGTATTACTCAGGAAGAGATTGCTAAGTATGCACAAGACATCCCTATCGTGATGGTTGGCTACGATTTTGTTGAGAATAATGTCCGCTCCATCAATATCGACAACGTGTTGGGTGGCTATATGGCAACCTTACATTTACTGCAACAAGGGCATGTGAACATTGCTCACATCAAGGGGTTATCAAGCCAGCCTGATGCAGGTAATCGCTTTGAAGGCTATAAGAAGGCCCTTCAAGAGGCCGGTATTAAGGTGATGCCAAAACTGGTCAAGCAGGGCGATTTTAGTAGTGAATCTGGTTATGAGAAAACGGTAGAGTTGATTGAATCTAAGGTTCACTTCTCTGCTTTGTTTGCTGCTAATGACCAAACGGCTTACGGTGCGATTAAGGCGCTGTCTGACCACGGTTATAAAGTGCCAGAAGATGTGTCTGTGATTGGCTTTGATGATTTGCCGACCTCTAAGTATTTCACGCCAGCGTTAACCACCTTAAGACAGCCGATTGAAGAGATTGGTGAAGTGTGTGCTCAGTCGATCTTGAACTTGTTATCTGGCGAGCGGCATGAAGCTCGACTGCCACCGATTGATTTAATCGTCAGAGAGTCGACCAAATCATTGTATCGTTAATTTCAAGACAAGCCTCAAGGTGGTGCGCCCGTGATGATTCGTATTGATGTCAGTGCGAACCGTGGTGCAGGAATGTCGCTGAGTAAAGCTATCGATCTCACTACTTATATTTGCGCGTTCACATTGTTCAATATGGGGATTGAATTGTGAGCTAAATTAGCTGTGAGATAATAAAGATGTCACATATTTCATGTGGCATTTTTTATTTGTGGGAAAAATAAACCTTGCATTGAATTTGTCGAGAAGTTTGTAGTGCACGGATATTAAGGTGTTACGTATGCTTACGTTAGTAAAGCGATAAATACTGTAATATCCAACCAAGTTAAACGTCACTACTTAGCCTTCATCCTAGACGGCTTTATTATAGGTTTTCGAATGAAAAAATTAACTCTAGCTCTCATTTTGTCCTTTTTATCGTCAGTCAGTTACAGTCAGGATTCTGAGTTTTATCCTGAATACTATTCCCAAGAAGTTATATCAAATGATCACTTAACTTTTGTCCTTAACTTTGATTTGGACTTTAAGTATGACAAAGAACGCTACATTGAAGCCGCTAACAAATGGCTAGGCATAATCAAAAAGGTTGATGGAAAAGATCAGCACACAATTAACATTGAAATTATTGTGTCAGATGATGTGGAAGAGTACGGCTTAGCGGCAGTAGAAGAGTATGAAGACAATATCCCCTCATTAGGCATTATCTGGATTAGCTCAGATCTCCATGAGCCTGATTTTGATCCCAAAAGCTATAAGCCAACTATTTTGCATGAATTTGCGCATATTCTTGGCGTTGGAACTTCAAGTGACGTGTTTATAGACGATTCAAAAGAGATTGCCGGTAAAGGTTTTTGTATGGAAACCAGCAAAGCAGTTACTGCCTACAATGAAGCTTATAATAGAGATTATGAATGCTTGCCATTTTCCGACGGCGGTCATTTATACGATTACATCAATGGGACTGACGACAAACGCGGTAAGGATTCTAAAGGCCGAACTATTCCGCCAATGCCTAAAGAGTTAATGGCTAATGGTGATGACTTGGGACCGGTGACGTTGTCAATTATTGATGATCTAGGCTTTGAACTTTACGACTAATTCTAGGGCGCCCTTTACTGGGCGTTTTTTAAATCTTCAAAGTTAACTCAATCACTACTTATCGAAAAATTCCGACTTGTTCTCAGACTTTATGTTCAGCTAGTTCTGATAATTTACAATAAAGATTGATTGGTTTTTCATCATCTCAAGTAATACGGGGCATGTAAGCTAAATCACTTTTGCCCCATTATGGTTTAGAGCATAAGCTCATACATGTTCTGTTTATGTGTGTTTGCCTTACAAAAAGTTATCCAAAGTCAGCACGTTCAAAAATTATGCCTCACCGTGCATTCTAACTTTTCAAATTGCTCACTAACCTATTGAATACTTAAACAAAAGACCGCATTATATCTATATAAATAACGGCTTAGCGCCGCATAGAGAGCGTTAGCCCTACCGGAGGAAAATAATGAAATCAGCGGTATTAGTTATTGATGTTCAGTCGATTCTATTCGATCCAGAACCTAAACCATTTGAATCACAAATCGTACTCACCAAAATTAATGAGGTTACAAATTTGGCGCGTGCTAAGTCTGTCCCAGTTATCTTTATCCAACACGAGCAACCTGAATCTGTTATTGAATACGAAAGCGCTGGCTGGGCATTGCAATCGAGTTTAGTTACACAAACTAATGATCATTTCGTTCGCAAGACAACACCAGACTCGTTCTTGAATACTAATCTTCAAAGTGTCTTGAATGAACTCGATGTAGATAGCTTAATTGTGTGTGGTTATGCCTCAGAGTTTTGCGTTGATACCACCATTCGCAGAGCAGCAGGTTTAGGCTATCCCGTAACTTTGGTTTCGGATGCTCATACAACTCATGATAAGGAACACACCAGTGGGGCTAAAATTCGAGAGCACCACAATGCTACGTTGCCTAATATTTCTAGTTTTGGTGTCAAAATCGAAGTGGTAGAGGCACACAACCTTTGGGCATAGGGCTAATAAGGTTTTGCCCCATTAATCGGTTAGATTAAATACTCTACTCATTTTTGGGGCGTGCATTTTTCCTAATAAAAGTTATTCGATGGAGTTGATAATTGTTCATTCTCGTCATTAAAAGACATCTTGCAGTCTAACTTCCCTTCATGTGGTATAACTTATTGACTATCAGTTGATTTAATATAAAAAAGACAGCACTATCGAAGGATGAAAGACGACTATGTGTCGCCTAATAAGCGTTAGGTTTGTTGGTAAGTTCATGGAATTAAGAAGATTTCAATCTCATCATTTAAATGCTGTAGAGAAGCTGTATCTAGAATCACGACTAGCGACTTTTACATGGTTGGATACAGTTGAATTTGACCTATCAGATTTTGACCGGGATACAGAGGGCGAAAGTATTTGGGTGGCAATTGAATCAAACAAAGTTGTCGGTTTTGTCTCAATTTGGGCACCTGAATGCTTCATTCACCATCTATTTGTTAGTCCTCGTAAGCTACGTGGTGGTGTTGGATTAAAACTGCTAGACCTTGCTAAGCAACAGTATCCAAGCTTAAGCCTCAAGTGCCTTAGTCAAAATATCAATGCCACTGAGTTCTATTTATCTCAGGGTTTTACCATTACCGAAACGGTAGGCAATGGTGCGGAAAGCTATCATCTAATGCAGTGGAAATCACAAACCATACAAACAATTTAAGAGTGATTCCCCACGCTTGGCATTTTTGACTTGGGTCTAGTTCAGTGTTTACGGTGCCCAAATTAAGTGCAGTGGTCGCGTGGCTCACACCTTAATTGGGCTTAAAACTTTCAAGGGAATGTACAGATGGAAGTAAATGAATGTATCTCTTTTATTATGCTCAATGGTTCTGAGGTACTGCTGGAAAAACGTAGTGAGCAAAAAGAAACGGACCCCGGTTTGATTACTATACCTGGTGGTCATATTGAATGCGGTGAAACTCAAATTCAGGCGTTGTTCCGTGAGTTAAATGAGGAGCTCAATGTTATTCCAACTGAATACAAGTATTTATGTTCCTTGTTCCACCCAACGAAAGAGCTACAATTGATCCATTATTTCATTGTTAGCGCTTGGACAGGAGATATTTCAGCTCAAGAGGCTGATGAAGTTAGGTGGTATTCATTGGATGCGAATCACGTTGGAATAGCTGCTGACAGCATTGCTCTTAAAGAAGTGGATCGGGTTAGTCGCTATCTTTGAGTACTGTTCTAACAGATAAGGATTAAGCGTTGCGTTGCCAACGTTAAATCCCAAGTGTTGAACAAGCCTGAGCCTCTATATAAGTAAATTGTAAGATCTACATGTCAGTTTTGCGATTTGTCATACCTGTAGTTATGGATGGTTTTCTAATTTAGTAAAGTAGCTGGCACGTTTTTGTCCAAAAACGAGTTGGATGAAGCCGCTCTGCGACTATGACCCGACTATCAGCTAACCCTGTTTAAAGTCCGTCAATTTTAGAA
Source organism: Vibrio tasmaniensis 1F-187 (assembly GCF_000272405.2). Taxonomy (GTDB): domain Bacteria; phylum Pseudomonadota; class Gammaproteobacteria; order Enterobacterales; family Vibrionaceae; genus Vibrio; species Vibrio tasmaniensis_A. The sequence continues at coordinate 10,656 of NZ_AJZM02000055.1, read as the reverse complement.
AACCTTCATAATCACTGGCTCGAATCGCTGAGTTGATTTTTTCATATACGCCAGAAACGAAAAATGTCGCATCCATGCGACATTTTTCTTTTGGCGGCCAAACCAGTTTTGCTATATCCATTCTAGAGTGAAACCCATTCTACTCTTCATATTTGAAGCCGCAGCGTTGTTAACTGCCTAAGTTCACCCAAATTACATAGAACACCTATGCTCATAGGGCTGAACTTGCTTGTTGCCTAGCTGCAACTCCAATTATTTTGAGTATCGAGATTATTCAGAATGTACATATAAGACGCTGTTAATCTTGATTAGTTCCCTTTACGCGGCATTTTTTTTCGACTTATTTTCTAAGTCGAATGACGCTGCGATTAATTTCTTGGTGTAGTCATTTTTCGGTGCATTGAAAATCTCTTCTGCAGACCCTTCTTCCATCACTTCACCTTTCTGCATCACCAATACACGATCCGATAAGGCTTTGACTACCGAAAGGTCGTGGCTGATGAATAGGAAGCCGATATTGTGCTTGGCTTGAATGTCTTTTAGCAGGTCAATCACCGTCAGTTGTACAGAGCGATCGAGTGCTGAAGTCGGTTCATCCAATAGAATGAAAGATGGCTCAAGAATCAATGCGCGAGCAATTGCAATACGTTGTCTTTGTCCGCCCGAGAACTCATGTGGATAGCGATTAATTGAATTGGGTTCTAAGCGAACCTCAATCAATGCTTTGCGAGCTCGTTCTAATCTTTCTTTCTTGGATAGATGAGGTTGATGTACCGTTAAACCTTCAGTGATGATTTCCCCAACGGTCATGCGTGGTGATAAAGAACCATAAGGGTCTTGGAATACCATCTGTACATCTTTCTTGAGCTTGTGACGTTCTTTATCGGTTAACAAACTCACATCTTGGCCTTTGTAAACAATACGTCCGGTACTTGGCAGTAAGCCGATCAGTGTGCGTCCTAGTGTTGATTTACCTGATCCAGATTCACCAACAATGCCTAACGTTTCACCTTGTTTTAGGGTCAATGAGATGCCTTTTACAGCTTCGAAATATTGACTCTTACTCTTAATGAAGTGGGATTTCACCAAGAATTGAACACGGATATCATCGGCACACAGTAGCTCTGGCGCCGATGCTTCTACAGGAACCTTAGCGCCTTTCGGAATTGAGTTGATCAGCATGCGTGTGTAATCGTGCTTAGGATTTTCGAATAGCTCTTGAGTGAGTCCTTCTTCGACCAATTCCCCTTTACACATCACGAGTACTCGATCGGCAAAGTGTTTCACTACACCGAGATCATGGGTAATGAACAAAATCGCCATGCCCATCTTGCTTTGAATTTCTTTGATAAGAGAAAGCACTTCAGCCTGAACCGTTACATCTAAAGCCGTAGTTGGTTCGTCTGCAATCAGAATGTCTGGTTCATTGATCAGAGCCATTGCGATCATGATGCGTTGCAACTGGCCGCCTGAAAACTCATGTGGGTATTTTTTGTATGCTTGTTCTGGCATTGGCAGATGTACAAGGTTGAAAAGCTCAAGCACACGCTGCTTCGCTTGAGATTTCGATACATTACGATGACACATAATGGCTTCAGCCACTTGTGTACCCACGCGCAGGTATGGGTTGAGAGAGGTCATTGGTTCTTGAAAGATCATTCCGATCCTGTCACCACGAATTGACTGCATCTCTCGTTCAGTCTTTTTGAGTATCGACTGACCTTCAAATTCGATTTCCGATTGAGCATCAATAATCGCGTTATCAGGAAGCAAACGCATTAAAGCGTTGGAAGAGACAGATTTACCTGAACCCGATTCGCCAACAATGGCCAAGGTTTCACTAGAATTAAGAGTAAAGTTAATCTTTTTTACCGCATCAATGATTCCATCATTGGTTATGAATTTAACGGAGAGATTGTTAACTTTAAGAATGGCCCGGTCCGACATGATATATCCTTATCAATTTAAGACATTAGGTGAAGATTGAACTTCTGAAGTGGTTTTAAGTTGCCCAAAATGGTGATGAGCGCGTTGAATTTGTTCTAGCTCGAGCATCCAATGTGAGCTGCGCTGAGCACTGCAAAATGCGATCAGGTGATTGAGTAAATCTTCGCTCTGCTTTTCCAATAACCTAAAGGTACGTTGAATCAATTCTGTACCCTCAAGAGAGATAAATTGCATCAATGCATAAGATTGGTTCAAGGTATCGAAGGCTTGTTGCTGTTGGCCTAAACGATTGAGAATCTCTGATTGAGCGACACTGGCGTCTCTAAGGCCTGAAATTAAGCAAGCAAACTGGCAGGGTTTGATGTCACTTTGGTATGCCGCGTTTTGGATGTGATGAGGAAGAGAGGTGAGAACATCGTTATAGAGGCGCTGTGCTTCGGGCCAATGACCTTGTTCCATTAACTGTTCAGCTTTTAGGTAGTGCATCCAGCAGCGTTCAATTTCCATGTCCACATCCTTAATTTTAAATATCCTAAAATGTTAATGATATTTATTATCAATTGCAAATTAAAATCATTCACATGCTAAGTTGGTGAATTAAATCTCTCGTTATTGCTAAAAACGGGGTAAATTGTGTGTTATTTGTTCAGTTGAACAGCTGTGCAGCGTAAGTCACTAAATTTATAGGTAATTACATCTACACTGATTTTATCTACACCCAAGTAATGAAGGACTAAGGAGGCGGCGATGGCGATGCAAAGACTCAATACAGAACAGCTGTATAAGGTAGCGGAACTCGATAAGCTACCATGTAAGTCGACCAAAGAACTGGCTCCAATTGACGAAATCGTCGGGCAAGAACGTGCACAAAAGGCCGTTGAGTTCGCGATGTCAATTAAGGAAAAGGGTTACAACATTTATGCGATAGGTCGAAATGGTCTGGGTAAACGTACCATGATCTTGCGCTACCTAAACCGACATCCTCAAGAAGTACAGGAGCTTTTTGATTGGTGCTATATCGCGAATTTTGAAGACATTCGTACACCTAAGGTGCTGAAATTGCCTCGTGGTGTTGGCAGCAGTTTGAAGCAAGATATTGAAAAGCTGATGCGTAAGCTTCTTAAAGCAATGCCACTCGCATTCGATAACGAGATGTACTTTAACCGCGCTGACCGATTAAAAAATCAGTTGGCCGCTAAGCAACAAGCGGCGTTAGAAGCGATCAGTCAAGAAGCAAAAGATAAGGGCATTAACCTGACGATCACGACTCAGGGTGACTACCAATTTGTCGCGATGAATGGCGATGATCTTCATACCGAAGAGAGCTTCGACTTACTCACGCCAGAAGAGCAAGATCAATTCGATAAAACCATTGATGGATTGGAAGTCGGGCTGCGGACCATTTCTCGTGAACTGACCGAGCTTGAAGAGACGTACACAGAGAAAGTTCAAAAGTTGAATGATGATACGGCGCGAGATGTTATTACCCACTTCATCAAGCAGTTGAAGCAAGATTACAGCCAATATCCTGATATTAAAAAGTACCTGACAGCACTGCGTAAAGACATTGTCGACAACGCAGATATTTTCTTAGAAGAGAGCACAGAGCAAGCAGAAGTTGCGACCGCCTCTTTGGATAAGAAAATGCCACGTCGCTACAAGGTGAACGTGATTGTGAGCCAGAAGGAGGAGACTCTGCCGATCGTGGTGGAAGAGAATCCAAATTATCACTCTCTGTTTGGTTATGTCGAGACGGCAACGTTCAAAGGCACCGTATTTACGGACTTCTCTTTGATTCGTGCAGGTAGCTTACATAGAGCCAATGGCGGCGTCTTGCTGATGGATGCGGTCAAAGTACTTGAACAACCTTATGTATGGGAAGGCTTGAAGCGCGCGCTGCGTTCGCGTCAATTGAGCTTCACGTCATTAGAAAAAGAGGTCACGTTAACGGGGGCGGTATCACTTGATCCTGAGCCTATTCCATTGGACGTTAAGATCATCCTGTTTGGTGATTATCGAACTTATCAACTACTGCAACATTACGACGCGGAGTTTGGTGAATTGTTCCGTGTGACGGCCGATTTTGAAGATGAGATGAAGCGTACTGCGGATTCTGAAATGCATTACGCACGCTTCATTTCAAGTATCGTGCACGACAACAACATGCTGCATTGTGATCGCAAAGCGATTGCTCGCATCATTGAGCACAGTTCTCGTCAGGCGGGTGACCAAAGTAAGTTGTCGCTGCACTCGGCACACATTGCCAACCTGCTTCGTGAATCAAACTACGTGGCGAAAGGAGCGAAGTCGAACCTGATTCGTGCTACGCATGTCGACCAGGCGCTATTGAACCAACAGATGCGTGTCGGGCGACTGCAAGACAGCGTAATGGAAACCTTCACCAACGGTACAACACTGATTCATGTGGATGGTCAGGCGGTTGGGCAGGTCAATGCGCTGTCTGTACTCAGTACGACTGATCATATGTTTGGCGCACCGAACCGGATCACGGCAACCACGGCTTATGGTGACGGTGAAGTGATTGATATCGAGAGAAACGTAGATCTAGGCGGCAGTATTCACTCGAAAGGGGTGATGATCTTATCGGCTTACCTTTCTTCGGTATTTGGTAAGACAGCGAAAGTACCGCTTACTACCAATATCACCTTCGAACAATCGTATGGTGGCGTCGATGGTGATAGCGCGAGTATGGCTGAGTTCTGTGCGGTGGTGTCTGCATTTTCTAAGCAGCCGAACCGTCAAGACATCGCGATTACCGGCTCGATGAACCAGTTCGGTGAGTCTCAGCCTATTGGTGGTGTGAATGAGAAAATTGAAGGCTTCTTTGATGTGTGCGAAATCAAAGGACGTTCAAATGAGCAAGGGGTGATCATCCCACGTTCAAATGTTCACAACCTGATGTTGCGTAATGACATCGTAAAAGCGGTTGAAAAGGGCGAGTTTAATATTTGGGCTATCGACCATGTGACCGAAGCGATTGAGCTGTTTACAGGCAAAGCCGCCGGTGAGGCTAGTGATGAGGGGAGTTACCCAATCGATACTATCTTTGGTATCGCTCAAGCTAAACTGAACGCACTGCGTAAATAGTCTAATATCTATAGACCCAACTAGCTTATTAGCTAGATAAGCGTTTGAAAAATAGACAAACAGACAAACAGATAAATAGACAAAACTAAAAAGCCATCGACATAAAAATCGATGGCTTTTTTTGATTGCGACTTTGCTCGCTATTGAGTCGTCTGTATCTGGTCTGCTTACGGTATTCGGTGAAAGCAATGTACTAAATGACTTTACCTATTGCGCAAACAGAGCTTGGTGCCATCGAACTTCAGCTTCGCCAACAAGTGTTTGGCATTAGAGCGGCCAATATCATCAAATTCTACCCCGTATCGAGCGTAATGCGTTGATTTTTGGAGATTACAGATGATGCCTTTCAATGGCGGTATAAGTGGGCCATTGTAGTTCTCAGGTGTAACTTCAATAGATACTCGTTCGGCAATTTGAATCGCACGAGAAGTCGGTGAGGTAACAAAACGACAACCACTTTTCGATAAGTCTCTAATCTCACAGTTTGCTCGTTGATCGTTGAAGATGATTCTGGAAGCTAAGTTCACCTCGTAGCGTGTCTCTTTACGCAGTTGGGTTACTTGCATCGAGCTTGGTGTTGAAAGCACAAGTATAGGGAAGGGATCTCCGATCCTATGGTGAATTTGGCTTTTAAAGTGGATAAGAGCGCCTTCTCCTCGCAGAGAGTACGCACGAGCTGTCATCCAAAAACCTTCTTGGAAGAAAAAGCTCAGATCGTCGTTAGATACATCAGGAACTTCTACCACAATGCAGTTATCACTGTGCGTACCGATAAATTTAGTGGTGGCGAGAAACTTAGTACCAACTGGAGTCGATACATTTAATGTTAGTTCACTGCCGTGCTCTATCATAGCCAGTGCATCGGTGCTATTTAATGTAGAAACGGTGCGGTTACGAGGATCTTGAAGTGCCTGATTATGCTCCAAAGGCTTCTTCAGTGGTGCGTTCATTATATGTTCTCCATGCGCCAACATGCGTCTGTTTGTTTTATTGGTAACTTGCTATTAAGGGGCAAATACGTGCTAGATTTAGCAGGTGCAATTACATAAATTAAGTGCAATTACATAGACTAGGTAGATGTACTCACATAGATTTATAGAGTGCCTTTATCTTTGTTGATTCGTTATTAAGCCGATGGCACAGAGTTATTTACTTTGTTTGTAAGTACTTAGTTCTATTTGTATAAGCTTGAGTTAGTCTATTACAAGGAATGAATACTTCAAATTTTTATTGTTTGTCGTATCAATTATTTTCAGGAGTTGAGAATGCAGCCAACAAAATGGGATCAAGATGCGAACCAGATCACAGTTGAGCTAGCACCCAACCAGTTCGCGATTGTTAAGTATCAAAAGGACGGAGATGTATTACATATTACATCGACACGTATTCCTGATGAGCTTCAAGGTAAGGGCTTCGGTAAGGTGATGATGGAGTCGGTACTGGTTGAAATTGAACAAGCAGGTTTTAAAATTGTACCGATTTGTAGCTATGTGATTCACTATATGAATAGGCAGCCACAGTGGGCACACCTTTTATCCGATAAAGCATAGTAACGAGTATATGTCTCAATCAATATCGTCAAAAAATCTCGCTCAACCAGCAGCGGTTTCAAGTCAAAATCAGCCTGAGCTTTATCAACAAGAGCTTTATCAAAATGAGCTTTATCAAAAAATAGCGGCCTCACTGGATTGTCACCAAGGGTTTGATGTCCAGGTAATTCAAAGCCTATGGGGCGGGTATGGTGAATTAGTTCGTTTGATTTTTTCCAAAGAAAGGCGTTCTTCATTCAACAGCGTGATTGTTAAACATGTCGCATTGCCAGATAAAGCAGAACACCCAAAGGATTGGAATACCAAACTTTCTCATCAACGAAAGGTGCACTCTTACCAAGTTGAGACCGCGTGGTATCAGTCGTTTACCCAACAGTGGGATGAGCGTTGCCCTGTACCTGTAGGGCTGCAATGTGAGCTACAAGAGAACGAGTGGCTTATCGTTATGCAAGACCTAGCGGATATCGGCTTCCCGTTGAACTCTCAGTTTGATGTGCTTGCTGCTTTTGATGATTTAGCAATCCAAGATACTCAGCCTGAGCTGGCGTCTGGTTACACACTAGAAGAGCAAAACCAACGCGATGCTTGCCTTAAATGGCTCGCTAATTTTCACGCAAAGCACATCAATGTAGATCAAGAACATTCAGCTTCATTGTGGCAAGTCGGCACATATTGGCATTTAGACACTCGGCCTGACGAGTTAAACGCATTGGCTGATTTACCGCTTAAGAGCCAAGCGCAGCACATTGACAATCTATTAAGGGCGTGCCCATATCAAACCTTGGTACATGGTGACGCTAAGCTTGCCAACTTCTGCTTTGATTTAAAAAGCGAGCGCGCTGCTGCCGTTGATTTCCAATACGTTGGGCGTGGTTGTGCGATGAAAGATGTGGCCTTGTTCATGAGCAGCGCGGTTAGGCCGCAAGATTGCGCGCAGCTTGAAGCAGAGATCTTGGAGGCTTACTTTCGATACTTGAAAGCGGCACTCATGCACTATCAGCCACACCTTTCATTCGATGATGTTGAAGCCGCATGGCGACCAATGTTTTACGTGGCATGGGCTGATTTTCAACGTTTTGTTAAAGGTTGGAGCCCTGAGGATTGGAAGATCAACCCGTATACCGAGCAACTAACCTTACGAGTGCTTAACCAATTAGACGAACAGGAGTCCGTCAATGTTCGATAAAACCGCGAGCTGGAAAACGCCGCAAAACTTCTTATTACTGATTTCAATTGTTGTCCCTATCGCGTTTTCGAGCTGGATGGCGCTGCTGAATAACTTTGTTATTGAGAAAGCGAACTTTGATGGTGCGGATATTGGTTTATTGCAAAGTGTTCGTGAGATCCCTGGCTTCTTGGCCTTTACCGTGGTGTTTGTGTTGGCGTTCATTCGCGAGCAACGCTTCATGTTGATATCGCTGGCGATGCTCACTGTCGGTACGGCGATTACCGGTTTGTTTCCTTCACTTACTGGCCTATTGCTGACCACCATTTTGATGTCGACGGGTTTTCACTATTTTGAAACGCTCAAGCAGTCTTTGTCACTCCAATGGCTGAGTAAAGAAGAAGCACCTGAGATGCTTGGTAAGATGATCTCCGTTGGCGCGTTGGCTTCGTTAATTACTTATGGCTCAATCTGGGTGATGTTAGAACAGCTGAAGCTCGATTTTGCTTGGGTGTACGGCATTACTGGCGGTATTGGTTTTATTCTGGTTTTGGTGATGACCTTTGGTTTTCCTGAGTTTCAAACCAAGACTCAACAAAATAAGAAATTGGTGCTGAGAAAGCGTTACTGGCTCTACTACGCGCTCACCTTTATGAGTGGCGCGAGAAGACAGATCTTCACGGTATTTGCTGGCTTTTTAATGGTAGAGAAGTTTGGTTACTCAGCTGCTGACGTAACGCTACTGTTCTTAATTAATTACCTGTTTAACTTCTTGTTTGCGAAGCGCATTGGTCGATTTATCGGTGTGGTTGGCGAGCGCAAGGCGCTGATCTTCGAGTATGTGGGTTTGATTGGTGTGTTTGTCGGTTATGGTTTGGTGCAAAGCGCGGAATGGGCGGCGGCGCTGTATGTTGTTGACCATCTGTTCTTTGCACTCGCATTAGCGATCAAAACCTACTTCCAGAAAATCGCCGATCCTGCCGACATGGCATCAACCGCAGGTGTCTCTTTCACCATCAACCATATTGCAGCGGTTGTTATTCCGGTCGTATTTGGGGTGATTTGGTTATCGTCCCCTGCAACGGTTTTCTACATAGGTGCTGCGATGGCGGCGGTATCTTTGGCGTTGTCTTTAAACATCCCTAAGAAGCCCGAAGAGGGCAATGAAGTGCGAATGTTTAGCTGGCGCTAACTCTGGATAAAGACTAATAAAAAGCTCCAATAGTGATATTGGAGCTTTTTTGTATGTGCTAGATGGAAATATCTAGTCAGCTTCCGGTAGGGTTAGCTTTCAGTAGGATTAGCTTCTTGCGGTTTTTAGTCCACCACGTAACTTGAAGATTCCTTTTGGAGCCTTAGTAAGCAAGATGCCACAAAGCAGAGGGATCATCATCACCAGTGACTGTTCAGACAGCACTTCTCCATTGATGTAGCAAGAGATCAGCAGCGCAACCACTGGGAAGATTAGGAAGCAGATAGACGCTTGGAAAGGCGTCGAAACTTGTCCTAATTTAAAGTAAGCCACAATCCCGCCAACACTCGCCACAAAACCTAGGTACACGACAGCTGAGATTGAATCCCAAGTGAAGGACTCAACATTAACGCTTTCACCCATCGCTGAAACTGCGAACAAGAATAGAGAAGCAATTAAGCTCGGAACGGCGTTGTAGGTAAGTACTTCGATGCCTTTACAGTGCTTTTGAACTAAAACATACATCACTGCGTGAATGGCAACTGCAAGGCCTAAGCAAACCGTGCCAATAAGGTAATCATCACCACCCATTTGCATTTCATTGCCAAGGATTAAACATAGGCTCACAACAGCTGTGACCAAACCAAAGATTTGATGTTTCGCCAATCGTAGACCTAAGAATAAACCCGACATCAGCATGACAGCGACTGGCATGTTGGCGAAGATGATCGACGCTAGACCAGAAGAGATGTATTGCTCACCATAGATCATCAAAGTGAACGGAATAGCAAAATACATCAGTGCCACAATAAGCAGCCATTGACGTTTACCTTTAGGGAAAAGCAAAGGTTGGTTGAAGACTTTTGCTAATACCGCAAGCAAAGGTGCTGCAAGTAAAAAGCGTAACGCAGTGGCAAAAATAGGTGGGATAGAATGCAATGCCACTTCCATAGCGAACCAAGTGGTTCCCCAAATTAAGCAAACAGAGACAAAAAGCAAGATAGTTAGCGACTTCGAATTCATGGTGACTACTCATTAATAATTATTTTAAATCATAGGCTTGTGGCGCCTTAATGACGTGGCACAGTATAGAAAGGTAGTCGGAGAAAAGTTTTGCCTTTTTATCTCTAATTTGAGTTTTTTGTGGAAATTAAATCTATAATGTAATTGTTTTGAAGAAAATTATTTTATTTTAGATAACTTGAACAAAGCCATTATTCTTTGTAAGGTTTAATGTTGGTCGATAAATCGTCAGTTTAGCGACGTATGGAAATTTGGTTGTAAGATATTAAGAATAAGATTCAGCGTGTTGTCTTAGGTGTTCAATAAAGGCGCGAATTCTGGCTGGCACCTGTAACCCATAATTATGTACGACATAGAAAGAGGCTTTAAGAACTTGATCTTTGGGCAAGATGTTTACCAATGTTCCTTTTTTCAGGTCTTCTTCAATTGCTTGTTTAGGTAAACAGGCAATCCCCAACCCATTTAAGGCCATCATGCGGATCGTCGGAACGCTATCTCCGATTCTACTTGCCCTGAATTGATACGTGCTTACTTTGCCCTTATTAATTTCAAAGCTTCTTTGGCTGTTGATTCCTTCCCATTGATTGGCAATGTAGTCATATTGGGAGAGGTCACTTGGCGTGATTGGCTGCGGTATTTGCACCTTAGTAAGGCTTTGTTGCGTAATTCAG
>NZ_AJZM02000054.1 GCF_000272405.2 Vibrio tasmaniensis 1F-187 | reverse complement strand
GAAAGATCAACACGCCCTAATTTCTACTCGATTAAGTTAACTAGAGTGAATCGAACCAATGCACGTACTCCGCCTAGCCCCCTTCCCTTTTCTCTGCTTATCATTACCGATAACTTTTTGCTCGATTTCTCAATTGCTCAATGTTTGCATCAATAAGATCACAAGAGTTGGGAATAGTGAACGACAAAATCCGGTCTTCTTTTAATCGCATTCGAGTACAACTCTACGAATAAATGAACGGTAACGTTGCTTAGATAGCCTTCACTCATTGTTTTAGTATCTTTGTAGCACGTTATTTCAATATAGACTTAGAACACGATACAGCTAAGTTTAAGCGCTAACATTAAATATAGGGACGAAGTTTAGTTGAAGTAAGCTGCCGCATATATAGAACCAACCAAAGCTAAAGTTCAAATAACAGGCACAAAAAAGCCGAGCACTAAGCTCGGCTTTTAAATTCGCTATTTAAGCTATTCACCTATAAGCACTTGGCTTGTAAGTTTCACTTAAAACTAAAGGTTGATTAACCTTCGTTGCGCTCTGGACGACGACCGCGGTTGCCGCCATTGCCTGCTGCGTTGCCATGGCCACGTTCGCCACGGTGGTTACCACGGTGATCGCCACCACGGTTACGGTCAAAGCGACGTTCGCCATCACGACCACCAGCAGAGTTACCATCACGTGCGCCGTCACGGTTGCCACGGTAGCCACCACGACCGCCATTGCCACCTTCACGGTTACCACCTTCGCGATTACCGCCTTCACGGTTACCACGGTAGCCGCCACCATCACGACCGCCACGACCGCCGCCACGGTTGCCATCACGACCGCCGCCGCCACGACGAGGCTCACGGAAGTCATTGAAATCAACAACTACAGCGCCAGCTTCTTTTTGACGAATGCGAAGTTTGCTTAGCTTACCAGCAGTTTCAGAGTTCATTGCTTTTGGCAGTTGAACGTAAGTAGAACCTTGGTCTAGCTTGATAGCACCGATAGAACCTTTAGTTAGGCCTAGTTCGTTTGCTAGTGCGCCAACGATGTCTTTAACCTGAACGCCTTGCTCACGGCCAACTTGTAGTTGGTATGTATCCCAATCTTGAGTATTGAAGTTACGACCACCACCGTCACGGCCATTGTCACGATCTTCACGACGCTCTTTGCGACGGTTCTTATCACGCTCAATAGCAGCGATCATTGGGTCTTCGCCAACGTAGAATAGAGGGCTCTTACCTTGCTGACGCTTAAGAAGCATTGCAGCTAGAGTAGCAGCATCAACTTCTAGAGATTCTTGTAGTGTAGAGATTAAACCTGCGAAGTTTTCTAGAGCTTTGCTCTCTTTCTCAGTTTCAAGCTCAGCACCAAGCTTAGCAACACGTGCAGCAGCAACTTCGTCACGTTGTGGAAGTTGGATTTCTTCCATTTGAGACTTAGTTACACGCTCGATAGTGCGAAGCATACGAATTTGGTTAGTACGAACTAGTAGGATCGCTTTACCTTTACGTCCAGCACGACCAGTACGGCCAATACGGTGGATGTAAGATTCAACATCGAATGGGATGTCGTAGTTAAATACGTGAGTGATACGTGGAACATCAAGACCACGTGCTACAACGTCAGTTGCAACTAGGATATCGATAACACCTTGTTTGATGTGATCAACAGTGCGCTCACGTAGAGACTGAGGAATATCACCGTGCAGTGCAGCAGCTTTGAAGCCACGTGCAGATAGCCAATCAGCTAGACGCTCAGTGTCTTGACGAGTACGTACGAATACGATTGACGCGTCAGTTTCTTCAGTTTCAAGAAGACGAGACATTGCTTCGTCTTTTTCTACGCCTTTAACAACCCAGTAGTTCTGCGCTACTTTGTCAACTGTGTGGTTAGTACCAGCAACGTCAACTTTAGCCGGGTTACGTAGGTAACGGTCAACAATAGTCTTAACCATTGGAGGCATAGTCGCAGAGAAAAGTACACGTTGTGCAGATTCTGGAGCTTGCTCTAGGATCCAAGTAACGTCATCTACGAAGCCCATTTTTAGCATTTCATCTGCTTCATCAAGAACAAATGTATGTGCTTCATCTAGGTGTAGACGGTCACGAGTTAGTAAGTCTTTAACACGACCTGGAGTACCAACAACAATGTGAGCACCGCGGCTTAGAGCGCGCATTTGGTCAACAATTGAAGCGCCACCGTAGATTTCAAGAACTTTAAGACCTTTGATATCACGGCCTAGGTTTTTGATTTCCGCAGCAACTTGAATCGCTAGCTCACGAGTAGGAGCCATGATGATTGCTTGTGGTTTATGTTGGTTCAGGTTGATTTTGTTAAGTAAAGGCAGAGAGAATGCTGCTGTTTTACCAGTACCAGTCTGTGCTTTACCTAGTGCGTCACGGCCTTCAAGAAGAAGAGGAATAGCTGCTGCTTGGATTGGAGTCGGAGAAACGAAACCCATGCTATCAAGAGCTGAAAGAATGTTTTCGTTTAGGGCTAATTCATTAAATTGAATTACAGATTCGGACATTGGGATCCCACTAAATATAAGTAAACAAAAGGTCCCGGGAGCTCTATCAATTCCAATACTGATCCAATCAGATACTGATTCCATTCAGAGTTACGAAGCAGTAATAAAACACTTCAAGCCATTAGGGACGTCTAAGGGAGGCGGATTATTCCTTAAATGCATAAAAAAAGCCAGAAAAAATTGAAATACATCACATATTTTTCGGTTTCACATCAACACTGGCTATCATATCGTCAAAACTTGATGAATATCTCGTCACAGCACCAAACTTCTAGCAAATTGACCTAGTTAAATAAGAGGGCAATTAATTAACGCTCACTTCGCCTTTAAGTAGTAATCAAGCCTCGCAATGATTATAGTGTGCTCAATTGTCCTCGATAGATAAAAGTCAAAATGTTTCAAGATAATCCTCTACTCGCTCAACTCAAACAGCAAATCCAAGAAACCCTCCCTAAAAAGGAAGGTACGATCAAAGCCACTGAAAAAGGGTTTGGTTTTCTCGAAGTCGATAGCAAAACTAGCTTCTTCATCCCACCGCCGTACATGAAAAAATGTGTGCACGGTGACAAGGTGATTGCCATCATTCGCACAGAGAAAGAGCGCGAAGTTGCAGAGCCAGAGGAGTTGATTGAACAGGGTCTTACTCGCTTTATTGCACGAGTTAAGCTTTTCAAAGGTCGATTGAACGTTGTTCCAGATCACCCGCAACTGAAAAAACTGCAGCTTAAAGCGAAAGCAAAGAAGGGCTTGAACCCTGAAACGCTTAAAGAAGGCGACTGGGTTGTTGCTCATATCGTTCAACACCCGTTAAAAGGTGACAACGGCTTCTTGGCTCAAATCTCTGAGAAAATCACAGACGCTGACGACAAAATCGCGCCTTGGTGGGTAACGCTAGCGCAAAATGACCTACCAAACAGCGAACCTGAAGGCATCGACGACTGGCAGATCAAAGACGACGCTGATCTTGAACGTGTAGACATGACTCACGTCCCTTTTGTGACTATCGATGGCGAAAGCACAAAAGATATGGACGATGCGCTTTACGCTAAGAAGAAAGAGAACGGTGATTTTGAACTGACTATCGCAATTGCTGATCCTACCGCTTACATCTCTCCAGATGATGCAATGGATAAAGTGGCTCGCGAGCGTGGTTTCACTATTTACCTGCCTGGTCGTAACATCCCAATGTTGCCTCGCGATCTAGCTGACAACTTATGTTCACTCATAGAGAACGAAGTTCGCCCGGCACTTTGCTGCACAGTAACGGTATCTAAAGATGGTGTTATCGGTGATGACATTAACTTCTTCGCTGCAAACATCAAATCTCACGCTCGTCTTGCTTACGACCACGTATCAGACTGGCTAGAAACAGGTGCATCAGAGAAATGGCAACCGTCAGAAGAGATCGCTGCAGTTGTTTCTGACCTTCACCAATTTGCTCAAGCACGTTCAGCGTGGCGTTCTGCCAATGCGGTTGTGTTCCCAGACCGCCCTGACTACCGCTTTGAGCTTAGCGAAGATAACGATGTTGTTGCTATCCACGCGGACATGCGTCGCAGTGCGAACAAGTTGGTTGAAGAATCTATGATCAGCGCGAACATCTGTGCGGGTCGAGTATTAAAAGAGCGCTTTAACCAAGGTGTCTTTAACTGTCACTCTGGTTTTAAAGCTGAGAAATTAACAGACGTTCTGGAGCTAGTTAACCCAGAAGCAGAAACGCCGTTTACAGAAGAGCAGATCGTTTCTCTGGAAGGTTTTGCTACTCTGCGTCGTTGGTTAGGCTCTTTAGACAACAGCTACTACGACAACCGTATTCGTAAATTCCAAGCATACAGCGAGATCAGCAATGAACCTGCGCCGCACTACGCAATGGGATTAGACATTTACGCAACTTGGACTTCTCCAATTCGTAAATACGGTGACATGATTAACCACCGTATGCTTAAAGCACACATATTAGGTAAAGCGCCGATTCAAACACCAGACGAAACCATTGGTGATGAACTTGCCCTGCACCGCCGTCACCACGGTATGGCTGAACGTAACGTTGGCGATTGGTTGTATGCTCGTACTCTAGCGAACGCTCCAGTTGAAGAAACTCGTTTCCAAGCAGAGATTTTCGATATTAACCGCGCAGGTATGCGTGTACGCCTACTTGACAATGGTGCAGCGGCGTTTATCCCTGGCTCTCTCATTCTTGATAATAAAGAGAGAATAGAGTGCAACGGTGATATGGGTACTGTATCTATCGATAAAGAAATGGTATACAAACTGGGAGACGTTTTAGAAGTAGTTCTCTCAGAAGTTAATCAGGAAAACCGTAACTTGGTAGCAAAACCTACACAAGTTTTTGCGGACTTGCCTAGCGAGCCTGAAACAACAAATGAAACCGAAGCCTAATTTCTAATAGGTTTACTTCTAAAGGCGCTAATTATTAGCGCCTTTTTTGTAAATGTCTCATGCTTAAACAATACTTAAAAAAGCAATTAATCTACAACGCCAAAGAAGTTCACTATGCCATCAATCACGGTCACTCAATTCAGAAACTTTATTCCCAGGAAACGCGAACGCTACCCCGCCTCTAAAAACGGTATCTTTATGGTATCGAAAGGAAGCATATCTTTTATGCTGCCCAATGGCACCCAAGCCTCGTTAAAAGCGGGAGATTTCACGCTTTACAATTCTGGTCAGATTAAAGACATCACGGTCGACACTGAAAATGGTGAGTTTAGTGCGATTTGCTTAGATTTTGATTTGGCAATTTTCCAAAAGTTCATAAATCAGTTCAGTGATTTAGAGTCCACTCAAACTCCAGATAAGTACATTAAGTTCAATCAAACGGATACCGAAATCTGCCAATTGAAAGAGCTCATCATGTCCCTGACCAATTCATCGACTCAGAATGATTACGCACTCACCCAGCTAGGCTTAGGTTTGCTGTCTTTAATGGTTGAGCAGTATCCGGAACTATTAACGATTATTAGCCGAATTTCTAGATTGACGGTGACACAAAAGGTCATTCATTACATTGAACAGAATATAGAAAATAATATCTCACTCGATACCCTAGCCAGCTATATGGGGATGTCACCAGCCACACTTAAACGCCGTTTATCGGCGGAAAACCTTTCGTTTTCAAACCTCTTGAAGATAAAGCGAATCGCCCACGCAGCCACACAGCTCAGAACATCGAACAAATCGATTACTCAAATTGCTTATGAATCCGGATTTAAAAGTGCGGCGCATTTTAGTACCGCCTTTAAAACCTATCACGGCAAAACACCAAAAGATTTCCGGTCTTTGGTTTCACAATCTTATTAATACCAATCGTAGTAAATCACTGATCACTTACTCACTGTGATTGGTATAACTACGCAATCTTATTGGCATAATTTGAAGTGACATCCATCATTTATAGTGATGCGGATAGTTTTAGTAACATAGACCGTTTTTAGTGACGCAGATAGGTTGCAATGATGTGAGTTTAAAAAAGTTGTTCGTTTTAGGTATCAAGCCCCTCGCAAACATCTCGACAGAATAATCACGACCAGAAGTACGATTTAGGGTCTTTTTCTATTTCAGACAAAATAGCATCAAGATCCTTCGATTGAGGTAAGTAAGGATAAGGCCCCCAATTTACTGAATCGGTTTCTACATCACCTTCTAGCGGCACCATTACCAACCAACATGACAGTGACTCATCAAAACTAACGCAGGCGATCTCATTTGTGTAATCGCTATGAGATGAGTCGAGCAGATAATGAGCCTGAGAAAACAGCACACCACCCTCACACTCTTCATAAAGGGATTTGCCTAGCTCGACAGGTAAACTGCGATTTCGAGATGTACAGAGCTTCTCAGCTCCAATTAAAAGACGATTCAGTTCGATATGAATGACGGACATAACACCTCTTGTAACTTCATAGAAACTTCTAAGTAGTGAATTCCTTTGTTTAGCTTAGGACTCAACCAACATTTTAGCGAACTAGCGCAAACAAAATACCCGTCCTGCTTCCAGAAACGAATCCTGTTTTTGTAAACCCAACTCGCTTTCACTCATCAAGCTAATAGCGACACATTGAGCGGATAGAATTTCACAAAATTGTCATATAACCGACCTATCATAACCACCAAATGTTATTAACTAGGAGTTGTTTATGTTACGAGTCGCGCTTGCCTCTCTTTTATCCTTAGCCCTGTCTTCTCATGCTGCTTTTGCACAAGAAACCAATATTTCGGGCTCCACTTCGGTATCACGTGTGATGGATGTATTGGCTGAGGAGTACAACAAGACTCACCCTGATAACTATATTGCGGTTCAAGGCATCGGTTCTACAGCGGGTATTACCATGGTCAATAAAGGTGTCGCTGATATTGGTATGAGCTCACGTTACTTAACTGACCGCGAACAGGGCGAAAAATTGAAGGTATTTCCAATTGCCTTTGACGGCCTAGCCGTCGTGACTAACCGTTCAAACGGTGTAAGCAACGTTACACGTGAACAGCTATTCGATATCTACAAAGGAAAAATCACAAACTGGAAAGCCATAGGTGGTGCGGATCAACCTATCGCAGTTGTAACTCGTGAAGCTTCTTCTGGTTCACGTTACAGCTTCGAGAGCTTACTTGGTTTGACAAAAATCATTAACGACCGTCTAGTGTCTGACATCAACCCAAATAACTTGGTTGTAAACAGCAACAGCATGGTAAAAACGATTGTTAACCATAACCCACATGCGATTGGATTCATCTCTGTTGGCTCTATCGACCGTTCGATCAAAGCAATCACATTTGAAGGCGTTGAGCCGACATCTAAGAACATCGCCAACCACAGTTATGAATTGGCTCGCCCATTCTTATTGCTGCACAAAACTGAATCAGTTTCTGACGAGAGCAAAGATTTCATTAAGTTCGTGAAGTCAAAACAAGGGCAAGATCTTATCGAAGAGTACGGCTACACGCGTATCAAGTAAGATAACGACTTTTGTGATGTTGTTAGGATGTTGATGATATCGCCTTGATAGACAAAAACAAAAAGAGAGAGCCTTAAGCTCTCTCTTTTTTGAATCTATAATCTTCGCTAAAAGCAATTCTACTTATAAAAAAGCTCTAGAAGTGAAGTTGAATCACCGAAACAATCACAGCACCAGGACGACGGATGCCTTCGATTTCTACACGGATTTCGCGTTCAATCTCTAGGCCTTTCTTAATTGGCGTTACTTTTGTTAGCGTACTTTTAGCGCGAACGTTACTGCCCGATTTTACAGGGTATGGGAAACGTACTTGGTTAAGACCAATGTTTACAACCATCTTCGCCGTTGGGAATTGAGATTTGTCAGGATCAACACTGTCTGTCAGTCGAGGAAGCAGAGACAAAGTCAGAAAACCATGTGCAATGGTTGTTTTGAACGGAGAATCTGTTTCAGCCTTAGAAGGCTCTGTATGAATCCACTGCATGTCTTCAGTAACGAGACCAAACTGGTTGATTCTGTCTTGGCTTACATTGATCCAATCACCAGTATGGATCACTTCACCGATCTGCTGTTCAAGCTCATCAAATACAAGTTGTGCTTCTGGCTTAAGTACGATCTGTGGTTCGACAGGCATCTCTGGCGCATCTTCATTGACAGCAGGTTTGTGGTGATCACGAACCCACGCAAAGAAATGACTATTTTGCGTGCGATTCAGAAAGTCTCCCCAGTAATCTCTAAGAGCTGGAGACATCCATTGCATAAACTCTGAGTGTTGCGAAGACACGCTGTCGCCTCGGTGTTTAAATAAATCAATGACTTTCATAAGAACCTCAATGCACAAAATATTTCAATATAACTTGGTAATTTTGAAACACTTCACACTATTGTGCAAATACTTTCGAGCATACAAGTGTTAGCCGAACACTTATACATCCAACAAAAACAACAACTTAAGAATAAAACACCATTTTATTGGAGAGCTTTAATTGGAGTATTAGCTCTACCTTATAATAAACATTTCATTATATAAACAGATTCTTTATTCACAAGTGGAATAAAAAAGGCTTAGCACAATGCTAAGCCTTCGTTTTTACAAGAAATTAATTACCAAGGAGAAACCTTGTAAAGGGCTCATCCTACAAGACACTTACTTCTCTATTCATCGTCCAGTGGAATCAACTTGGTATTGCCACCGTGTGCCTTCTCACGCTTACGCTGCACAAATGCATAGAATCCTGGGATTAGGAACGTACCCGCTAGCAACACACATAACAGACCGCCGATCAGTGAAATACCCAATGAGTTCTGGCTCACGTGACCAGCACCCGCAGCAAAGATAAGCGGGAATATACCTAAAATGAATGACCAAGACGTCATGTTCACAGCACGAAAACGTAGCGTACCGCCCTTCACTGCTGCATCTTCGATTGATGCGTCTTTGTCTTCACGCTCCACCTTAGCGAACTCCACAATCAAAATTGCGTTCTTCGCGGCCAAGGCTATCAAGAGAACCAAACCAATTTGTGCATAGAGGTTCAACGGTGTACCAGTCAGGTTCAACGCTAAGAAGGAACCTAAGGTTGCAACTGGTACCACTAAGATAATCGCTATAGGGATTGTCCAACTCTCGTACTGAGCCACCATAAACAGGTAGATGAAGATCAAAGCAAGTGCAAAAGCAAAGATCGCTTGGTTACCTGCTAGTACTTCTTGGTAAGCCATGCCTGTCCATTCGTAATGATAACCCTGCGGCAGTACATCAGCCGCAACACGTTCCATTGCAGCAATCGCATCACCGCTTGAGTAACCCGGTGCTGGTTGGCCTTGAATCACCGCACTGCGGTACATGTTGTAACGCCATGCTACGTCCGGCTCGAAGATCTGGTCGTAAGTCACCAATGTGCTTAACGGGATCATCTCGCCATTAGACGAACGTACGTGGAATCGTTGTAGGTCATCCATGCTGCTACGGTGTTCACTGTCTGCTTGCATGGTGACACGGAAATTCTTACCAAACATGGTAAAGTCATTCACGTACATTGATCCAAGATTGCCTTGTAGCGTTTGGAATATTTCCGACAGCGGAATACCAAGTTGTTGCGCTTTCTCACGATCAATATCGACATAGTAGTGAGGTACATTAGCGCGGAAGGTACTGAAGGTATGTGAAATCTCAGGCTGTTTGTTTGCCTCAGCAATCACGTCATTCATGACCATCGCTAGATCAGTGCGGCTACGACCTAATGTATCTTCGAGAACAAACTCAAAACCAGACGCAGCACCCATGCCCGGTACAGCTGGAGGTCCCATTGCAAATACAATCGCCTGAGGCAGTTCTGTTGCCGCTCGGCCATTAATACGTTGTGAGATAGCTTGCGCTGAATGTTGACCGTCCAGTGCGTTACGCATGTCCCAATCGTGGAGCTTGATGAACATCGACGCACCATTCGAAGCTGAAGCGCCCGTCATGAATGCATAGCCGTTAACCAGTGTCACACCATCTACGCCCGGCTCTTGCTCAACCATCTCTAGTAACTGCTCTGTCACATCTTCTGTACGAGACAGCGATGCCGCGTCAGGAAGCTGCACGTTAACCAGCAAGATGCCTTTATCTTCTTGAGGTACGAAAGCCGTAGACGTGGTTTTCGCAAAGTAAGTTACCGCTGCTAGTGCCACAACAAAGAAGGTAAACAGCAGAACACCCTTTTTCACAAGGAAGCCTGCAATTTGACCGTATTTGTTGGTTACAGATTCAAGACCACGGTTAAACGCTTGGTACCAACGTGCTGTGTTACCACCGCCCTGCTTAAGAACCAATGAACACAATGCTGGTGACAGCGTTAGAGCGTTAATAGAAGAGATCACAACCGCAATACAGATGGTCAGAGCGAACTGACGATACATAATGCCGGTAATACCTGGCAGCATCGCTACAGGGATGAATACCGCTAACAGAACCAAGGTTGAGGTAACAATTGGCCCCGTGACTTCTTTCATTGCGATAAGCGTTGCTTTTCGCGGTGAAATGGTAGGATCTTTGGCCATCGTAGTATCGACGTTCTCGATAACCAAGATCGCATCATCTACTACGATACCAATCGCCAAAATCAAACCAAACAGGGTTACTGTATTAATGGTAAAGCCGGTCATCTGCATGACCGCAAAAGTACCAATCAAAGATACCGGAATCGCAACCACAGGAATCAAGGTTGCACGAGCACTGCCCAAGAACAAGTACGTTACTGCGATAACCAGCAAAATTGCTTCGATGAGTGTTTTAACTACACCTTTAATCGACTCAGCAACGAAGAGTGTGGTGTCGTAACTCGCCTCGTAAGCAACGCCTTCAGGGAAATTTTTGCTTAGGTTGTCTAGCATCGCCATGACTGCTTTACCACTTTCCAGCGCATTAGCGTCTGACTGAAGTGACAGCGTTACGATTGAAGCGTCTTGACCACGGTACTTACCGTTACCATCGTAGAACTTTTTACCTAGCTCAACACGTGCAACGTCTTTTAAATAAACCGTTGAACCGTCTTGATTTGCACGAAGCACAACATTTTCAAACTCATCAGCCGTTTCTAATCGGCCTTTTGTTACCAAGTTGAATTGCACTTCTTGCGCGTTGTTATAAGGTGCAGCTCCAATACGGCCAGCTGCGACTTGAACGTTCTGCTCCGCCAAAGCGCGATTCACATCAGAGGTAGTTATATTGAGGTTAGCCATTTTTTCAGGATCTAACCAAACACGCATCGCGTATTCACCACCACCCAACACGTTAACTTCACTGATGCCCTTTACACGAGCCAATTGGTCTTTAATGTTCAAGTTCACGTAGTTGATAAGGAATTGGTCATTGTACTCTCCGTTCGGCGAGTAGAAGTTCAATACCATCAATAGGTCAGGTGAACGCTTCTTGACCGTTACACCCACCATTCTTACTTCTTGTGGAAGTTTCGATTCGATCTGAGCAACCCGGTTCTGAACGTTGACCTGAGCCATATCAGCATCAGTACCGACATCAAAGGTCACGTTAAGGTTGTATGAACCATCATTAGCACTTTTAGAAGACATGTAGATCATATCTTCTACGCCATTCACCGATGTCTCTATGGGGTCGGCTATCGCCTGTTCCACCACTTCAGCACTCGCACCCGTGTAGAATGCCGACACACTGACCGATGGTGGGCTAATTTTTGGATATTCGGCCACTGGTAAGATAGCGAGAGAGATCGCACCCGCCAGCGTTAATATTATGGATATGACAAGGGCAAACTTAGGCCTTTGAATAAAGAAACGACTTAACATAAATAGCCCCCTTACTCAGCTTGTTCAGCAGAAGCTTGAATACGAACAGACATACCATTACGTACACGTTGTAGGCCTTGAGTGATCACTGCGTCGTTCTTCTCTAGACCAGAATGAACGATCACACCACCTTCAACTTGTCGCCCCATCTCAATGTTTCTGCGCTCAGCAACGGGTGCGGCTTCACCTTCAACCAATACCATCACAAAGTCACCTTCTAGGTCGGTTTGAACTGCACGACGCGGAATAGTCACAACATCAATAGATTGCTTTTCACGTAGATCAACGCGAACGTGTTGGCCTGGAAGTAATTGCTGGTTCGGGTTATCAGCAATTGCGCGCATCGCGATCGTACCAGTATTGAGGTTGATACGGTTACCCAAGAAATCAAGCTGACCTAGATGTTCGAACGCTTCACCATTCTCAAGCATGATCTGAACTTCAACACCTGCAGAATCGCTGCTGCCATCTCCTTCGATGCGATCCATACCCAGCTCAATACGCTCACGCTCACTGATGCTGAACGATGCATGGATTGGATCTAGGCTAACCAACGTAGTTAATACACCTGACGACGGTGAAACCAAGTCACCCGTGCTCACTTTGGTGTCACTAATTCGTCCAGAGAAAGGCGCAATAATTTTGGTATGAGAAAGCTGAACATTGGCTGCATTGAGTTGTGCTTGACTTGCTTCAAGCTGTGCCTGAGAACCCAATAAGTTTGCTGTCAATGCATCAAATTCCGATTGAGAAATACTCCCCTTAGGGAGAAGGTTCTTACCTCGGTTAAAATCAAGCTCGGCTTTTTTAAGGTTCGCGTTCGCTTGAGCAACAGACGCTTTTGCGCTTGCTACTTCAGCTTCAAATGAAGAGGGTTCAATGGAGTACAGTAATTGGCCCTTTTCGACCATTTGACCTTCATTGAAATGACGGCTTTGTAGATAGCCAGAAACCTGCGCTGTGATAGCCGTGTCTTCAACGGCTTCAATACGACCGATGTACGACTTACTTTGCTGGTGAGAAACAACGCTAACATCCTGTACTGCTACGAGAGGTAGAGGCGCTTGCTTGGCATTTTGAGCATCTTGCCCACATCCAACAAGAATAAGAGAGCTTGCAAGAGCCGTAAGGATCAACTTTTTACGCATGGTTATACCGTCACTTGTTAGTATTTGAACAGTATAAAATTTACGTAACACACCCGTTACTATTGTCCGAGGAATATCAATTATAACGAACCAAAGTGTATCAATATGTTAATTGAAACTAAGTGCTTATAAAGTAATTACAAACGCGTTACAATTTCTAAGTAAATCAACCTCTCAGCTTTTGTTCTCTATGGATATTGTCTAACATCATGTATTGTCAGACAGATAAGCATTCACATTTAATTGTTAAGGAATTCTCATGATTTCAAAATGGGCTAAACGTTTCTATCAAATGGCGGAATTGGTCGGTTCTTGGAGTAAAGATCCTTCAACTCAAGTCGGCGCCGTCATCACGAAGCACAACCGTATTGTTTCAGTTGGCTTTAATGGCTACCCACATGGCGTGTCTGATAGTGCGGATACTGACGATCGCGAGATGAAATACCTCAAGACACTTCACGCTGAAGAAAATGCAATCTTGTTTGCTAAACGTGATTTAGACAGTTGTGAAGTTTGGGTCACTCACTTCCCTTGTCCGAACTGTGCAGCAAAAATCATCCAAACTGGAATTTCAGCGGTACATTGCCCAGAGCAAAGTGAAGATTTCCTTTCTCGTTGGGGAGATAAGATCAAGATAAGCCAAGATATGTTTGAGCAAGCTGGTGTAGAAGTAGACTGGTTGCCACTCGCTGACCTGTATTAATCTCTAACGCTAGGTCTCAGGTCTAAGTCTAGATCTCAAATACAAAAAAGCCGAGAGTCGATATTATCGCTCTCGGCTTTCTTTTTATTCGGACTTGTTAGCTTCCAGCATCGTATTAGTCACTTGAGGGAAATGCCAACGCGTAAGCTTCCATGAAATCTTTACGGATATCCTGTTCAAGGTGAATCGCTTTCTCTGTCGGGCAGAAGATCATAAAGTGGACTTCTTGCTCACCCGTTGAGCTGCTCGTGATATGAATGTGCGGTTCAGAGCCAGGAAGGTCAACCCCAGCGTGCTTCTCAATCACACCATTGTAACGACGGGCAACATCGATAAACTCTTCACAATGCTCTTCAATTTTCACGATAAGACCCGGCACCATAGGGTATAGGTTTACAAAGTCTTTCACCGTCACAAAAAAGTTATGATAAACATAGCGCTTCATGAAGTTGAGGTTCTTTACCGGATAAGTGAAGAACATGCTATTAGGCAGCGTGGCAGTCTTGCCAGTGAAGTGATATGCCCATGATACAAATCGATTTCTTGAATCACAGTCGCCATCAAGTTGTGCTCAATCACCTCACCGCTGATTTTGCCCACTTCAATCCAATCACCAATTCGAAATGAGCGAGAACTCGCACGCTGAATAGAGCCAGTAAAACAGAGAATGATCTCTTTTGAGGCCACGACTATCGCAACCGCAATAGCGGTAACAGACAGCGCAAATTCGCTGATTTCGGATTTCCACAGCACGAATAACGTCACAACAATAATCGCGAATGTGCCGTTTTTGGTACGTGACATCCAGTTACGTTGGTCTTCACTAAGAAAAGCGACATCACCACGGATTCGAGACAAAGTGATTCGTCGGATTATTAATATAATGCAGATGATCAGCACACTAAAAATAAACTTATTAGCGAGTAAGAAATCTATTACTTGCCACATCTTTTCCATTATTTATTCCTTTGTATTACAACAATTAAGCTTTATAACGACGAGCATTAAAGCGATGAGCTTTACAGCGACTGACTCAATCCAATAAACGCATTATAAAAAAGCACTCAAAAATAGAGCGCTCCTTTTCATGCTTTTATCAGCTATTAGGGCGCGTTGACCTTTCGCGGTTAAATTTTGTTCGAAGGATCAACACGCCCTAGTAAGGCTATCATTTTATCTTGGCAGAAGTAATAAATTGGCCAAAAGTTTCACACCAAATCACAACGGTATTAAATCGATTAAGATCAGTACCTTCTGGGAGGTTAACCATAAATCGGTCGAATGTTTTTACATCTCCGACTCTCAGTAACTCACTCTTGCTGTCATTGAATGCCTGTTCGGTTTCAATAAACTTAGGTGATAGGTAAACCTTATAATCCGGCCCCGGCGCCAATTCACCTTCAAAAGCTATCGCACTTTCAGAGACAGAGACGATGCCCTCTCCCCAATGCAAAAAGTCACTGTCTTGTCGGTCTTTGGTGAACTCACCTGTATAGATCGCCTGCTGACTGATCGCTTCAACAGAACTTGAGGAAGGAGAATCAGGCTCAATCAAGATAGGTAGTGCATAGACACCAAGCCCAAAACCAAAAGCACCCACGGCTAAGTGGGTGCAAAGTAAAACTAACTTTTTCATCGCGTACTCCCTTATACTTAAAGAGAGTATTAATGAATACTCTCAAAAATACAAAGAGATATCGCGTTTTAGACGGCTATTTTTGATAGTGAATAGCGGTACGTTGAGAGAGTTTCACGATCACTTCTACCGCTTGTTCCATGCCTTGAATGGTAATGAACTCATGAATACCGTGGAAGTTGTAGCCACCGGTAAAGATATTCGGACACGGTAGCCCCATGAAAGATAAGCGAGCACCGTCTGTACCACCTCGGATAGGCTTGATCATTGGCTCAACATCACACTCAATCATCGCTTGCTTCGCTAATTCAATAATATGTTGATGCGGTTCAACCATCTCTTTCATATTGAAGTAGCTATCGGTTAGCACCAGCTCAACACGGCCTTTCTCAAGACGCTCATTCAGCTCATCCACTTTCTGTTGCATGAATGCCTTACGCGCTTCTACACCCTCACGTTCAAAATCACGGATGATGTATCCCAGTTCAGAGCGAGCCACACCCATTTCAGCTGATTTCAGGTGGTAAAAACCTTCATAACCTTCTGTGCACTCTGGTGTTTCTTGCGCAGGCATCATCAGTTGGAATTGCGCTGCAATGTTCATTGAGTTCACCATTTTACCTTTGGCGGTACCTGGGTGAACGTTCACACCATGACAGATAACATCAGCGCTCGTGGCATTAAAGTTCTCAAATTCCAACTCCCCTACTGGCCCACCATCAATGGTATACGCCCACTCGGCGCCAAATTTTTCAACGTCAAACAGGTTCGCACCGCGGCCAATCTCTTCATCCGGTGTGAAACCAATGCAGATGTCGCCGTGTTTGATGTCTGGATTCGCTTTCAGGTAAGCAATCGCACTGATGATTTCAGCGATGCCCGCTTTGTTATCGGCACCAAGCAGAGTTGTGCCGTCAGTCGTAATAAGGTCGTGACCATGTAAAGAATCAAGGTCTGGGTATTGGCTTGGGTTCAAACTCTCGCCACTTTCACCTAATTCAATCGTTCCACCTAGGTAATCTTTAATCACTTGTGGTTTCACATTTGCTCCTGAAGCATCAGGAGCGGTATCCATATGCGCCACAAAGCCAAGCGCAGGCACTGGATAATCGACATTCGACGGCAGTTTCGCCATCAAATAGCCATTTTCATCTAAAGAAACATCAACTAACTCTAATGCAATCAATTCTGACTTTAAGGCTTCAGCAAACGTGATTTGACCCGGTGAACTTGGGCATTGCTGATTAGAAGGATCGGATTTAGTATCAAAAGTAACGTAATTCAGAAAACGTTCGACAAGCTTTTCCATAATTCATCTCACCATGGATTAAGTAATTGATTTACTGACTTTATTATTCATGTAAATAAGCGAGGCATTGTTAAGTAAATACGTACGCAGAGTCAGTCGCGAGGCTTTTCATCTTACGCCCCTGACCATGTATGTAATTGCTCTAAATCATTATTGTGCGAAATTAGACGAGCTTCCTATACTTGAAAGCAAGAGGGTTTCGTCAGTTCAACATTGCATACGGATGATAAGCGATCGCTTTGTACGCATTCTACGCCCTCCGCTCTCAGCCTAAAAAAAGTACAAAGTGGCTGATGATCACAATTTATCCTTGATGCAGAATCTGTCATACGTTACACGGAGACACAGTTATGACGATTAATAAATATTTCATTTTCTCTCCTCAAGCCTCTGAGGAAACACTTCAACCAGCATTAACTGAGAAAGAAGTTCAAAGGCAGGAAGCTCTAAGACAGGCGCAATCTCAAGGTGGGTTTGACACCAACGCGACCTCGTAACTTAATCAATACTCAGAACTTGTTTATAGAACCCCTAAAAAAGAGCTCTACTTCACTTTGATGTAGAGCTCTTTTGTCTCTGGACCTTTCTCCTATTCAAATGCAGCTTCATTCAGGCGCCTGATCTATTAACACCTTGTTATCTATCGCGTCTTTTGTATGTTGCTTCTCAATCATAAAGCAGACTCATTTGTTGCAATGAGAAATGACTCATTAAACTTGCCCAAGCCATACCCTGTGTTGCCATTTTGTGCTAATAATTTATATTCGTTTTCATTCCTCACTCGCCCTTTTTCAATATCCACACTGCGAGCACTAACGAGCCTCACTACAGGAACCCCGAATTTAATGGAATACTCAAAACTAGGAAGTAGTCAAATTCCCGTTTCCCGAATCTGCCTTGGCAGCATGACTTGGGGGCTGCAAAATACGCAACAACAAGCTGACCAACAAATCGAATACTCGCTAAGCCAAGGTATTAACTTTATCGATACCGCAGAGATGTACGCAGTACCACCGTCTCCAGACACCTACGGTAAAACGGAAGCAATCATAGGTAACTGGTTAGCTCGCAATCCGCAGCGCCGCCAAGAAGTCATCATCGCCAGCAAAATCGCAGGCCCGGGATTGCCTTGGGTTCGAGATGGCGGGCCAATCACGGGGGAAGCTGTAATTGCAGCGGTTGACGCTTCATTAGCGCGTTTACAAACGGACTATATCGACCTTTACCAATTGCATTGGCCAAACCGAACGACGCCTCACTTTGGCAAACATTTCCCGAATCATATTCGATTCAGTGATATCGACAGAAAGCAGCATGAAGCGGAGATGCTAGAGATCCTCCAAGCACTGGCGAGCTGCATTAAAGCAGGAAAAGTCCGTCATGTTGGTTTGTCTGATGACACCACTTGGGGTATTAACACTTACCTTAAGCTCAGTGAGAAGCATGATTTACCGCGAATGGTCTCTATTCAGAATGAATTTAGCCTGCTGCACGCGAAAGACTGGCCTTATTTGATTGAAAACTGTGTGCATGAAGACGTCGCCTACCTACCATGGTCACCGTTAGCAGCGGGCATGCTGAGTGGCAAATACATTGATGGTGCGAGACCAGAAGGCAGCCGCTGGACTTACATGCAGCGTAAAGGCATTTTCCGCGACACTGAGTCTGCCAATGAAGCCGTAAAAGGATATGTCGAAGTTGCGAACGCTCACGGGTTTACACCGAGCCAACTAGCATTAGCGTGGTGTAATCAAGTTGATGGTGTCACCTCCACTATTATTGGCGCAACCACCATGGAACAACTGAAAGAGAACGTAGCAGCGTTCAGCAAACCGTTGTCAGAAGAGATCCTTACTGATATCAACACAGTGTTTAAGCGCTACCCTGCCCCATATTAATCATACAGGTCAGCTAATCTTGGGTTCAGCTTAATATTAGATGAGTAATTCAGATAAGAGCGCGCTATTTAGTGCGCTTTTCTTTTTTAAGTGGGTTGCTTTTGCTTTTTAGTGGATCGCATTGAGTTATCACGCTTTTGGTTATCCAACCTTTGCTCTATAATGCGCGGGCTTATATCTAGGATAAAAACATGATTTCAAAAAAACAATTAAAACTCCTTCGTGCTTTGGGCCAAAAGAAACAACGTAAAGCCCACGGCTTGTTTCTAGTTCAAGGTGAAAAGAACGTTCTTGAGCTGTTCAATAGTGACTTAGTCGTGAAGAACGTCTTTGCTACCGCTGATTTCTTATCTGAAAATCACGCTTCACTGTTTGAGTTTGATTGTGTTGAAGCTTCACTAGATGACCTAACCAAAGCGAGTACTTTGGTGAGTAACAATGCGGCGATTGCTGTTGTTGAGATCCCAACGTTTGAATTACCAAAAGCTACTGAGTTAATGATTGCACTGGATGGTGTATCTGATCCGGGCAACCTAGGTACGATTATTCGCGTAGCAGACTGGTATGGCATTAAGCATATCGTTGCGAGCAGCGATTGTGCAGACCCATACAACCCGAAAACGATCAGCGCGACCATGGGCAGCTTTGGCCGAGTACACGTAAGCCAAACAGACTTACCTGCTTATTTAGAACAAGCGAACCTACCGGTTTACGGCGCGTTCTTAGAAGGCGAAAGTGTTCATAAGACAGAATTTACTGCCAATGGCATTTTGCTAATGGGCAGCGAGTCTCACGGCATTCGTGAACATGCGGCTAAATACGTAACGGATAAGATTACGATTCCTGCATTCGGTGGCGCAGAGTCTCTGAACGTAGCAATGGCGACAGGCATTATTCTCGACAACATGCGTCGTCAGCATAGCTAAATTTCATAAGCTAACGAGCCAGTCGACACTGCTCAGATATTAAAAAAGGCGTATTGATTAAATCAGTACGCCTTTTTATTTGAGTTCTTTTCAACAATTACTTTTCTAGCATTGCCAACTTATCAGCGACACCATTCCACTTTTCAGCTTCATCCATCGGTGCTTTGACTTCAGTTTGTACCGGCCAGATTTCGGCAAGCTCGACATTCACTTCAATAAAGATCTTTTGATCTTCTGGCAGATCATCTTCTTGGAAGATCGCTTGAGCATCGCATTCAGGTACACATAAACCACAATCAATGCATTCGATTGGGTTGATTACCATGAAATTCGGGCCTTCATGGAACGCATCTGCGGGGCATACCGCCACACAGTCCGTGTATTTACATTGAATACAGTTATCGCCTACGACAAATGCCATGATGCTCTGCTCTATAAGTTAGTCAAAATTGAAGAATGGAGGATAATACTCATCCCAAGGCAAAATTCAACATCATACGGCTCTAATATCGTGTCTATTTGCTCCATGTTTCCAAATTAGTATGACAGATAAATCAATTTCTCGTAAAATGCGCGCCATTGTGAGCTTATCGCTTCTTTCAACATCAGCGTTTTCATCAAACTCTGCGTTTAGAAGCGGTCTAGCTAAGACACCTATAAAGACGAGACATCGAAATGATACGTTTAACCGAAATTAAACTCCCTCTAGACCACGAAGAATCAGCCATTCAAGACGCTATTGAAGCGAAGCTTGGCATTAATTCTGATCAGGTACTTTCTTTTAATATCTTTAAACGTGGCTACGATGCTCGTAAGAAATCAAAAATCTTACTTATCTACACGCTTGATGTTCTCGTTGAAAACGAAGCTGAATTGTTAGAGCAATTCATTAGCGACCCGCACGTAAAGGTGACTCCTGACATGGAGTACAAATTCGTGGCTAAAGCGGTTGAGAACCAAACTGAGCGCCCTGTGGTTATCGGTTTTGGCCCATGTGGTCTATTCGCAGGCCTAGTGCTTGCTCAAATGGGCTTCAATCCAATCATCGTTGAGCGTGGCAAAGAAGTTCGTGAACGTACGAAAGATACCTTTGGTTTCTGGCGTAAGCGTACACTGAACACTGAATCAAACGTACAGTTCGGTGAAGGTGGCGCAGGTACATTCTCTGACGGTAAACTATACAGCCAAGTTAAAGATCCAAAGCACTACGGCCGTAAGGTAATCGAAGAATTCGTAGCTGCTGGCGCACCTGAAGAAATCCTATACGTAAGTAAGCCACACATCGGTACCTTTAAACTGGTTACCATGATCGAGAAGATGCGTGCTTCTATCATTGAGCTAGGTGGCGAAATCCGTTTCAGCACTCGCGTTGATGACGTTCACATGGAAGACGGTCAAATCACTGGCTTGACGCTTTCTAACGGTGAAGAGATTAAATCTCGTCACGTAGTACTGGCTGTTGGCCACAGTGCTCGTGATACGTTTGAAATGCTGCACGAACGTGGCGTTTACATGGAAGCTAAGCCTTTCTCTGTTGGTTTCCGTATCGAACATAAACAAGCGATGATCGATGAAGCTCGCTTCGGTAAGAACGCGGGCAACCCTATCCTAGGTGCTGCGGACTACAAACTCGTACACCACTGTAAGAATGGCCGCACTGTATACAGCTTCTGTATGTGCCCAGGTGGCACTGTGGTTGCAGCGACTTCTGAAGAAGGCCGCGTAGTCACCAATGGCATGAGCCAATACTCTCGTGCAGAACGTAACGCAAACAGTGCCATCGTTGTGGGTATCGACCCAGAGCGTGATTACCCAGGTGACGCACTAGCAGGTATCCGTTTACAGCGTGAATTAGAAAGTGCCGCTTATGTTCTAGGTGGCGAGAACTACGACGCCCCTGCACAGAAAATTGGTGACTTCCTAAAAGGTCGCGATCCAAGTGAAATCGGTGAAGTAAAACCATCGTTCACGCCGGGTATCCACCTAACGGACATTTCAAAAGCACTGCCTGACTTTGCTATCGAAGCGATTCGTGAAGCAATCCCAGCGTTCGAGAAGAAGATCAAAGGTTTCTCTACGCCAGATGGCCTACTAACCGGTGTTGAAACTCGTACGTCTTCTCCTGTATGTATCAAGCGTGGTAAAGACTACCAAAGCATCAACCTTAAGGGCTTCTTCCCTGCTGGTGAAGGCGCAGGCTACGCGGGTGGTATCCTATCTGCTGGTATCGATGGTATTAAAGCTGCAGAAGCGCTAGCACTGTCTATGGTAGAGCAGAACCAAGCTGAGAAGATTGAGATCGCTTAAGCGCTTTCGATAAAGCAAAGCTAGATCACAATCAACCAAAACTAAAAATCCAGTGTCTTGTCGACACTGGATTTTTTATTGCATAAAGGTATCTAGAGTTATTAAGTCACGACTTCGTCAGCGTTACTTACAAGTCTCTTTTGACCAATTCACACCATCATTTGAACACTCAAACAGACTTGTCCCATTCTGGTAATAATAACCTCTAGTCCAGTTACCTTGAGAATCTTTAGACGTTATCGTCTGAGTGTAATGCCGCGGTTGGTGAAGTACGTGACAAACACCATCACCACACACCTCCGCCCAGTCTTGGGTGCTGAATGCCCCAGTAAGAGCCAGTAAACCACTAGTGAGATATGAAGAGAATGAACTGAGTTTATCTTGCATATGACTCCCACAAAAAAGCACCCGACTTT
This sequence comes from Vibrio tasmaniensis 1F-187, assembly GCF_000272405.2. Classification (GTDB taxonomy): domain Bacteria; phylum Pseudomonadota; class Gammaproteobacteria; order Enterobacterales; family Vibrionaceae; genus Vibrio; species Vibrio tasmaniensis_A. The sequence goes on along the minus strand of NZ_AJZM02000054.1, from coordinate 6,498 downwards.
CACAATGGAAAGGGGTGCTTTGTCAGTTACAAACGGTAGAAACGAAAAAAACACTAGTTAGGCGAGATTTTCTCATTTTGAAAATTTGTGCTGTATTCAGAGACAATTTTCAAGTTTTAAACACTAACACGAACTCCACCACCTGGCTTTTCATTGCTAGAGTATTTCTTCTTAAACTTAATCAATTCATTAATTAAAAATTGGTAACATTCTGCTTTAGAGTTGCAACTATTTGCCATCAATAAAGTTTCTACGTCGCGACACTTTCCAAAATACTCTCCTTTCATTTGCGCAAATTCTTTAGGTTTTGTATCCAAGCTTTGCATTCCTGCAACCTCTTCATCTTGATACATTTTATAGAGGCCATGAATATAGCTTGGATCAGTATTTCTTTTACCTTTCCCTTTTAGAAATGGAAGAAGTACATTCTCTATGTCGTGACCACAAAAATAAAGATACATATTTTTATTATTAAGTCCCTTACTTTCGAGGTTCTCAACAAACTCAGAAGGAGCGTTTAGTTCCGAAATAGTCCCTAGATCATACCCACTTAATGAAAGTCGTAAAAATGAATTTTGAATCCTACCTTTATATAAATCTCGCTGATAATTGTCGCCATTTTTGATGTGATAAAGCAAATTTAAAAAATTACCATACTGCTCAAAAGACCATTTCTCTAATGCATCGATAAATAGATTACTATCAACAGTTTCTGAACTTGTGCAAGCCGCATCTTTGACAACCTCAACCAACCCTAAAGGGTCATATAGGTAGTTTTCTATCGCATATGCATATGTTTGAAATACAAAAGGAGAACAATAAAAACTATCAAAATCATCACCGTCATTAATATTATAATCGACATTCAATAAAAAGTCATAATCGCTATCAACAAAGTAAAGTGAATACTCACCCACCTCTTCCTTTTTAACTACTGACTTAATGGCATCCTTACCTGAAGCTTGAGATTCATAATGCTTTCGGATAGGTTCAACTATAATATCATTAATATCTAGTGTTCGAAGTACACCTCTCCAAAACTGAACATCAGCTCTTGATTCAACCCAAGCCTTTCGCATACCTTTTCTATCCACACGTCTTGATAAAACACTGGATTTTTGGATTCTTGCAGACTTTCGAGCACCTCTGTGGACATTTGATTGACCTACATTGACCGTCATATCTACTCCGATACTAATTCAATACAATGTGATTCATCCCATTCTTCAATTAGGCTTGGAGAGTGACTTGCAATAATAAACTGCATGTTTGGAGCTATTAGAACCAAATCACTAATTAAAGTATTCTGCCAATCTATGTGTAAACCAATTTCGGGTTCATCTAACAACATCACATTAATCGAATTTTTAGACAAAAAAACAAGCAAAAATAAGTGAATCAATGCTTTTTCACCACGAGACAAGGAGTCTGGAGAGAGGATTTTGTCATTTTTGGATATAGTTAACTTGTTATCTTCTTCGTTTCTTACTACTTCTTTATTATCAATTCTAAAATATTTGTTAAGTGTTGTTATCAATCTATCGACTTCATTTTTTTGTTCTATCAACAATTTGTAACTTTCATCTTCAGCTTCATTAGGAACGTCTCTTCCCAAAGATTCGAATAATACTTTAGATAATTTAGAGTTCAATCTTGACTCAAACTTTTGAAACCTATCTATTACCTTTCTATAAGGCGTATCAACAATAATTCCAAAATACTTATCCATAACACTGTCGACTTCGTTATCGACACCTTCAGAATCTAAGTTTATAATTCTATCTTCTTGATAAATTTCAGCTCCCCAGTTTAGATAACGGTCTAATTCCGGAGTTCCTTCTTCCCACTCTACAGGGTGGTTCAATCCTACTCTAAACATTTCACCAAGAGAGCGTTTTTTATAAGTTAGTACATTTGTAACATCCACATCATTTGATATATCAAGAAACTCATCCTTAACACTCTGCAAAGCTTCAACACTATGCAATTCCTCACCAGAAAAACGCTCTAATATCAGCCTTTCTTTCTCGTGATCTTTGAGGATGGGGAATACTACTTTCGTTTTATAAATCTCAAATTCTTTGTCAAAAAACACACGTGTCGAACAAAAACGAAATTTAGATGTAGATATTTGCTTATCTTCTGGATTACCGACATTTATTGCATCATGAATTAAATTTAGTATGGTACTTTTCCCTAGGCCATTCCCTCCTGTAAGAAAGCTAACCTGATGTTGAAACGGTATAGTTATTCCTTTACCTTCATCCCATAAATTCAATATTTCTGCTGCAGATATTCGCATGTTTATCCTACTATAAATAACGCTATATTGGCTCGAAGTAAAAACTCCAAACATTGAAAACCACTCTTAACTGCTTTGTAAATTATAGCTTACGCCACAAACATCACTTCCAACAACGCGTTAAGTAGTGAACAATGTAGCCTCCTAGCTTAAATTATGCACCCTGAACACTAAAGCTCACCAAAACTGGTAATGCCAAGCGTTGGCTATCGCTCTTAAATGCTTGTTAGACAGTCTAAACCATTGCACCGTAAACACAAAACCCAAATCGAACTGAAACTGCCAAGCATTTAGTACCAGCCTTAAAAGTTTGCATGTCTAGATAGATGTCAGAATATTCAGTTAATCAGTTACTTTCCATCAGCCTCTAGCTGTTTAGAATTCCACTTACCTTCATGAATCGCTGAATTGACGTCTCTTCTTGGTAGCCAACCCATGGTTTCAAGTTCCGGTTTATCTTTGAAATGATCAACGTAGCCAATACACAGGTACGCCACAATATCGATGTTTTCTGGGATATCGAGTGCGTCTCGCAAGACAGAATCATGGAGAATGCTCACCCAACCTAAGCCAAGGTTTTCAGCTCTTGCCGCCAGCCACAAGTTTTGAACCGCACACACGGTGCTGAACAGATCCATCTCTTGTTTGATGGTTCTGCCTAAAACTACTTTTCCGGTTCGATTGCGGTCGCAAGTCACGCAGATGCCGATAGGCGATTCAACAATACCTTCAAGTTTTAATCGCTTATACATCGCCTGCTTTTCATCGGTGAACATTTCCGCTGATTCGGCATGCGCTTGATTAAAACCGGCTTTGATCTGTTGCTTGGTTTCGATATCACGGACAACGACAAAATCCCAAGGCTGCATAAAGCCAACACTGGGAGCATGGTGCGCTGCGGTTAGCACACGCATCAAAACGTCTTCTGGGATCTCATCAGGAAGAAACTGACCACGAACATCTCGGCGAGAAAAAATCGTTTTATATACTGCATCGCGTTCATTCGGCGTAATTTCCATACATCCCTGTCTTATCGTCGTCTTATTGAGCCAGTATTATCCAACTAAAGTGTCTATGTTGCTAGTAGTACACAAGCAACATGGTAGAATGCCGCCATTAATCTTATCCTTGTATAAGATTGTTGAACCTTTCCATCGCTATTTAGCCAAATCATACCGAGAAACTTATGCCATTTTCCAAGCTTGGATTAAGCTCACCTATTGTTAAAGCCGTTGCAAAACAAGGCTATGAAAAGCCAACCTCTATTCAAGAAAAAGCAATTCCGATTGTGCTTTCTGGTAAGAACCTAATTGCTGCTGCACAAACAGGTACAGGTAAAACTGCGAGCTTTGTTCTCCCTATCTTAGAAATGCTAAGTAAAGGTGAAACACAACGTAAAAAACGTATTCGCGCTGTTATTCTGACACCAACTCGTGAGCTTGCGATTCAGGTTGAGCAGAACATTACTAAGTACGCGAAGTTCCTAAACCTAACATCACTAGCGATGTACGGTGGCGTATCTTACCAACACCAGAAAGACCGCTTGATCGAAGGTGTCGATATTCTTGTGGCAACTCCAGGTCGTTTGATCGATATGTACGGACAACGTGCCGTTCATTTTGATGAAGTTGAAGTACTGGTTCTTGATGAAGCAGACCGCATGCTAGACATGGGTTTCATCGAAGACATCAACAAGATTATCGCGCGTTTGCCACAAAACATTCAAAACCTGTTGTTCTCAGCAACGCTATCAACGCCAGTTCGTGCGCTAGCGAAAAGCGCAATCAGTGAAGCGGAAGAGATTTCAATTGCCAAAACTGACGCTTCTAAAGCGAACATTGAGCAATGGTTGGTAACCGTCGATAAAGACCGCAAATCTGCGCTATTAAGTCACATGATCACTGACGGTGAATGGGACCAAGCGCTTATCTTTATCGAGACCAAACACGGCGCGGCTAAGCTAGTTGCCCAACTTGAAAAACGTGGCATCCAAGCTGAAGCTTTCCACAGTGGACGTAGCCAAGCGATTCGTGAAAAGATTCTGGCTGACTTTAAGAAAGGTCGTCTAAAATATCTAGTTGCGACAGGTGTTGCTGCTCGTGGTATCGATATCGATAATCTAAGCCGCGTAGTAAACTACGACATCCCATTCCCAGCAGATGATTATGTTCACCGTATTGGTCGTACTGGCCGTGCTGATGCATCTGGTGAAGCGATCTCTTTCCTATCGAAAGACAACTTCAAGAACCTGTGCATTATCGAAAAACGTCTTGGTCACTTGATTGAACGTCGTGTTGTTGAAGGTTTTGAACCACGCAAAGAAGTGCCAATCTCTGTATTGAACTTCGTTCCTAAGAAGAAAAGAGAGCAGCAACAAGACTAAGTAATTTCAGCTATAGAAATGAAAAAGTCGCATTAGCCAAAATGAAAATAAAACGAAGCCCATGTGGCTTCGTTTTGCTCTTAGAAATACAAATAAAATTGAGGCAATAAGATGATCACTCCTATCGCAACGAGATTAACCCGAGGCCAAGACCTAAAGCTTGAGATCCAAAAGCTAGTGACAGCGCACAATATCTCAGCGGGCTCTGTCGCGTCTTGTGTCGGGTGTGTTTCTCAACTCAATATTCGTCTGGCTAATGCAAACAACACCAAGCTAATTATAGCTCCGTTCGAAATTGTGTCACTTATGGCGACGCTAACCCCGAACCACCAGCATGTTCACCTATCCGTTGCTGATGAAAATGGCAATGTGATTGGTGGGCATCTGCTTGAGGGAACGATTATCGCCACCACCGCTGAATTAATTGTGCACCGTTACGATACTTTGACCTTCAACAGAGAGCATGATGATACGACGGGTTACACTGAGCTCACTATCAGCAGTAACACATAATAGCTTCACTGATAGCAGCACCAAACGCCTCATATAAAGCGATACCACCCAATAGTAATTAGGAAACACGATGGCTCCAAACTCCGCAGACTCCGTTATCGTTCTCGATTTCGAAACCACAGGCTTATCACCAAACATGGGTGACCGAGCGATTGAAATCGGTGCGGTTAAATTAGTTAACGGCGAAGTCGTCGACACCTTTCAGCAACTCATGAACCCAGGGTTTCGTGTTAGTGGATTCATTGAAAGCTATACCGGAATCAGTAACCGTATGTTAAGCACAGCGGCCAGTTGCAGTGAAGTGATGGATGAGTTTGCAGACTTTATCCAAGGCAGCCAACTTGTTGCTCACAATGCATCGTTTGATAAGCGCTTTCTCGATGCGGAATTAGACTTTATTGGCCGAGACTACACAGGCAAGTTCGCTTGCTCAATGTTGATTGCTCGCCGCCTAATCCAAGATGCGCCGACTCATAAGCTAGGCGACCTTGTGCGCTTTAAGAATATCGACAACGACGGTACTTTCCACAGAGCGTTAGCCGATTCAGAAATGACAGCACGGTTGTGGTTATTGATGATTGATGAGCTTCAAAGTGACCACGGCATTCAACAGCCGAGTTTTCAACTGATGCAGAAAATATCTAAGACCGCTAAAGGCTCTATTCCAAAGCTGCTGATGAGCAACAGAAATTAAATATCTAAACTCTCTCCCCTTCAAGTTTGATTGACAGGCTAGTCGCATGGATAACTACTAGCCTTTAGAACGAAAGAAGACTCTACTCCTGCAGTGATTCAAATGTTCCTTTAAGGCTTGCTAATTCACTCATGAAATAAGCCCACTGCTTATTAGTGCTGCTTTCTACGATATCGACTAAAAAATTGGCTGATGTCTGCATGTTCTTATCAAGCTCAGGCTCAAGTCCTTCAGGATAATAAGCTTCATTGTTCAGAAGCAGGTTCATAATAATCGGCTGAGCTATATCTAAGTCGTTTTTTTTTTCCATCAGTGTCGATAAATCTTGGTAGGTATTATTTTGATATTGGCGCCAGTTATCGTTGGTATTTACCCACTTTTGGGACCAAGCAAGAATAATCTTTTTTTGCTCTTTCGATACCGATCCTAGCCATCGCTCTAGCCTATCTTCTATTCGACTCCGATATCGCTCTCTCGAATCTTCATCATTCAATGATAATCTTTCTTCGTAATATTCTTGCTGCTTTTCCCTAAAGTTCTTTAAGAATTCCTTATCTTGTTTAGGGTTAAACTGCATGCTTAAAGGGCTTTGTTGCGTAATTAAAT
>NZ_AJZM02000053.1 GCF_000272405.2 Vibrio tasmaniensis 1F-187 | reverse complement strand
CCCCACCACATCGCGGCTGTAATTTCCTTCAAGCATGTAGCTCATCACTGAGTTGAACGTTTCAAGTGTTTTGTATTGCTCACCGTCTGGCAACTCTAAAAGAGATGTCTGACAGCCGACTTGATCCAATAGCGATAAAATTTTATCAGCATAAAGAGGCGCTACTGTCACATTACTGATAACAACAACTTTCTGCTTACCTGATAAAAAAGAAAGGTACGCCGGGTCTTCAAATAACCCGGCGCCAATAGAGATAGGGTAGCTACGCTCAGCTAGATTGACCGTAATCCGTTCCATGGGTTTGCTCTCCGAAAAATGAACTTAACGTTCTTCTAGCATTTTTACGATCTGGTTGGCTACCACTTTTGCACTTTGGTCGTCAGTACGAACTGTGTAGTCCGCCACTTCTTCGTATAGTGCGTTGCGAGATACAGCTAGATCTTCTAGCACATCACGCGGGTTGTCTGTTTGAAGTAGAGGGCGTTTCTTGTCGCGGTTAGTGCGAGCAAGTTGCTTTTCAATTGTTGTCTCTAGGTATACAACAATGCCTCGTGCAGATAGACGGTTACGGTTTTCTTTGCTCAGCACTGAACCACCACCTGTCGCAAGAACAATACCTTGTTCTTCTGTCAGATCGTTGATTACAGATTCTTCGCGCTTACGGAAACCATCTTCGCCCTCAACATCAAAAACCCATGCGATGTCTGCGCCAGTGCGCTCTTCGATCACAGTGTCAGAGTCTAGAAACTCCATATGAAGTTGGGAAGCTAGGTGTCTACCAATTGTACTTTTGCCGGCGCCCATTGGGCCAACAAGAAAAATATTGCGTTTCTCAGCCATGTTTTTAGCAGTAATTTACAACGTTAATTCAATGACATCGCCACAAGGTAGGTCAGTACAAGTACTGAAATTAAAAGGCCCGTGGCACCGATTCCTCACAGATAATTCGTGATAAGACCCGAAATTATCAAGGTTAGGTGCCACTAATGCAACTTTATTTTTAATCTAATTGCTCATTACTGAATCACAACTTTAGGTGTAACAAAAATAAGTAGTTCACTTTTGCCTACATTTTCATAGCTACGACGGAACAATGCGCCAAGAACAGGAAGGTCTCCTAACAGTGGAACTTTATCAACTTGGCTGCTCACACTGTGTTGAAAAATACCACCTAACACGACCGTTTCACCATTATTAACAAGTACTTGCGTTCCAATTCTTTGCGTATCAATAGCGACAGCTTCACCGGTGCCGGTTTTCACCACTTGCCCCGGTCTATCTTGAGTCACGCTCAAATCCAATACCAAACGATTGTCGGGTGTGATCTGCGGAGTCACCTTGAGACTCAATACCGCTTTCTTAAATGCGACTGAAGTAGCACCACTTGAAGAAGACTCTAAATAAGGGATTTCAGTACCTTGCTCAATATAAGCGGGTTTTTTATTGGTGGTAATTAAGCGTGGGCTAGAAATAATCTCTGCTTTCGACTCTTGTTGCAGTGCTGACAATTCAAGATCAAGCAAGGTATCAGAACCCAGCTTGGCTACCTGAAACGCAATACTCGACGCGCTCGGGGAAGTTGCTCCTAAATTAACGTTGAGGAAATCGTCAATCGCACTATTCCCACCATTATCGTCATACGGTGTAATTTGCGATGGATGGTTGCCCTCTATCGAGCCGCCAACTTTGAAGCTTCCGTTGGTCGAGGAAACGCCCCAACGCACTCCTAGTTCATCAAGATTACCCTCAGTAACAGTGACAATACGTGCTTCTATCTGAACTTGCTTCACGGGAATGTCTAGCGATTCAATAATACCTCGTATCACCGCAATGTTTTCTTCCAATTCACGGATCAACAGGGAGTTAGTTCGCTCATCAATGGTAATCGAGCCTCGCTCGGACAACATGCTTACCGCCCCTTCCCCACCAATCAT
>NZ_AJZM02000052.1 GCF_000272405.2 Vibrio tasmaniensis 1F-187 | reverse complement strand
ATTTAATTACGCAACAAAGCCGCTCAACAGTCCCAACCATCAAAAACGTTTCCATGGTATCGCAAAGAGATTCAATATAGCTTGCATAACTAGGTATACCGACACTAGGTACGGTATCATCCAGATTAGCTCCTAAATGGAAATGCTTATTATCAAAATAGGCAGGGGTAAGTTTGTTATTTTTATCGATCCATTCTGACAATTTATTCGACACGTCTTCCGATATACACAGTGCGCCATCAGAACTAATCACAGCCTCTAACCATTGATTAAAACTAGAGACAAGCTCGAGTACAAAGTAGTTAGGGTGTGATATAGGAAGCAAATCATAAACAACAAAGTATGACTTTACATTTCTTTGCTTCAATTGTTGTATTAAGTTCTTTTTCGAAAATCCATTATCGGGATGAAGATCTAGGAAAACTAAAATATCACCATCTTTAAATTCTATAACATTGCTATTTTGCGTATTTATATCTGGAACTGAAAAGTTTCCATTAGCTATATTCGGATAGTAGTAATTATTGTCACCAGGATATGAAAACGCGACTTGGCAATCGTAATTTTCAAGGTTTTCTTTTAGTAAAACATCACATATTGCTCTAACCACACGTTGTATTCCCGTCGCATGGTCAAAATGCACTAAGGAGCTAATATCTAAAAATAGAGTGTTCTTTAATTTTACATCAGGCATGATTTCAGTTAACAATTCCATATTTAATTGAGGCGCTTCATTTTCACCATCTACATCTACATCTACATCTACATCTACATCAGGTAAACTATAAGTTATTGGACTAGTTCTCATTAGTTTCGACTGAAATTGTAACGCACTCTCTTCCCATGTTAACCAAGGCATACCGATTGATACAGGGTGTTTGTCCGCATCGTATAAGTTCGACCAGTTGATAACTGCATCTTTAACCACTTCAAACTCGATACTATCTTCAAAAAAGTATGCATGTTGTCCTGCTACCTCACGAAATACCGGAATATCACGAGCAATGATAGGAATTCCGTATTGAGCAGCTTCTATCAGAGGTAAACCAAACCCCTCACCATAAGAAGCGGCAATTAAAGCTCGAGCATTTTTGTATAGGTACTGTAACGTTTCGTCTGCGCAGTCACTCAACCATTTGATGTTTGATGCTTGTAAATTAGCTAACTCTAATTTTTTAATTAGACTCTCAGTATTCCAACCAACCCGACCGACTATAAGTAAGGTATAACCCTCGAATGAGCCACTCAATCTTTCAAATGCATCAACAACTTGCTGGTGTCCTTTGCGTGGTTCAATTGTCCCAACCATCAAAAAGGTTTTAGATAAATCTATTCCTTTTAGGCCTTCCTCTTCAACCTCTAATTGAGTATCTTCTGAAGGTGAAGCCGAAAAGTCAGCTCCTAAATGGAAGTGTTCAATGGTATAAGGTAACTCTCGAACGACTGACGAGGATAGAATGAACTCTTCGAGCTCATGAGCAACCGACTCTGATATACAAAGAAGTAGATCCGATCTTTCAGAAATCATTTTTCCCCACAATGGAAAAGCGTCTCTAATTCCAGAGTGAAAGAAAGTAGGCATTGTTATTGGCAAAATATCGTAAACAACAATGCATATATAAACACCAATTTCACGCCACTTCTTGTATATTTGTCCAGTCCGTTCTGCCGCGTGAGCGACTAAGTCTAGCCCTACGAAAACATCACTTGAATGTGGTTGAACATAACCTTGGTTCACACTTTTTATGTGCTCGTATTTATTCTCATAATCACGCGCATAATAATAATTGCCATCAGATGCAAGGTAGATCAGTCTCATTTGATGTGAAAGCTTGAGCCCACACATTTGTCCGATAATAGACTTGACGACTCGTTGAATTCCTGTCTTTGCATCACTTTCCGCTAATGCCGTTATATCGATTAGCAATTCAGGCTGACTTTTGGGTGCTGATTGATCAATAGCACTAGCAATATTACAAAGATCAGTGTCTGATAGAACAGCAGGTGTAGATACACCCTCAATACACTGTTGATACAACTCTTCCTTTGATATATATGCTTTATCCGGAAGGGTAAATGACTCAATTTCTTGAAGAAACCTTTCAGCAGTCGTAGTCCACGAAAATTCTTTCACCCTTTTTTTAGAATTATTAAGCAATAACTGATTAAACTCCGAATCAGTTATTGCTTTTGTAATCACCTTTGCCATATCAAGAGAGTTAAGAGGATCAAACAACGCACTCTCTAGCCCAATGACCTCAGGAATGCTTGTTACATTAGAACCAATTACAGGAGCACCACATACCATAGCTTCTAGACATGGCAGACCAAACCCCTCATGTAAAGATGGAAAGACAAATAAGCTACATCGGTTATATAAAACAGCTAGTTCTTCGTCTTTTACATGCCCTGTAACCGTCCATTCATCTTGTAAAACACCAAGCTTATTCGCCTTTTTGTTTAGAGTCGCCTTTCGTTCCTCATCAATATACGAAACAATAACCAATTTAAAAGAACTTCTGATCTCTTTATCAAGCAGTGAGTAGGCTTCAAGTAAACCAGCAATGTTTTTCCTTTTATCAAGGTTCGCTGTATATAAAAGATAGTTGCCGCAAATGTTAAATTTATCTAAAACTTCATCAGAGCTAGCCTCTGAAAGCTTAGCATTTAAGAAAGTATGAGATACCGAAGATGATATGTTCGACAACTTTTCGTTGCCTAGTTTTAGATACTCAGAACACTCTCTCTTGGTGCTATCAGAAATTGCAAATAAAAGGTCAGCACGCTTCAGTTGTTCAACTTTTTCATAGTACCATGCTTTATGCAGCGGGATTTTCAGGTACTCTTTTTCATTAACTAGCGGGATTAAATCGTATACAGTAACAGCGGTAGGGATTGAATTTATCTCAGGTATACTAACGACTGAATTATTGTCAAAGCCTTCAAACAAACTGCTAACATGAACAAAATCCGGATTAATTAAATTAATCTCATATTCTCTTATTTTTTCTGTCGCACGTATAAGCTCAATATTATTTTCAAGACCCGATGTTCTTGGTAAACCGGAAAAAGTATGGATATTTTCACAACCTATAATAGGCTCGAATACCGTTCTCAACGGTAATATTGATTCAGATAAGTTAGAATTAAGTAGTATATGAAAGTCATGCTTATCACTACCAATTGAAATCAATTCTAAAGCTAAGTCTAATGAATAACGTCCAATCCCTCTCAAGCGGCTAGGACTTTGACAAGATTGTAAGTCAATTAAAATTTTCATAATTTTTTATTTCTTTTAATTGTATTTAATATTTCATTCCCTCTATCTGTTAAGACCTCAGTATCAACAGGCATTATGGAAGATTCATTGTTACTTATGTACATAACTCTAGTAAATTGCTCTAATTTACTGCTTTTTCTGATCAATTTTAATATTTGTTCTTTTAGCGTCGGGTTTCTAATAATTACCTTAATTGGGTACCTAATTAACCGACGGGCAACCTTTAAAAAGAGTCTTTTCAATTTTCTTGCTATACGAAACGGTAAGCGCACTAAAAATCGTATCGGTTTTGTAATACGCCAAGAGTTTGAGTTTAGAATTGCATTAATCATTCCCTCAGCTTCACTCAATTTAGCTTCGACTGCATGAACACTAGCGAGCGCTACACTTGCCTCAGCTATTGCTTCATTCGCTCTAGCTTCTGC
>NZ_AJZM02000051.1 GCF_000272405.2 Vibrio tasmaniensis 1F-187 | reverse complement strand
AAATACCGCGGACGTTATTTTTGATTTACTCAACTCTCGCTTTTACTTTCGCGCCCCATCAGCGCAGATGGCGCAAATCTCATCCAAAGATTTGGGTGAGCAAGAGGTGGATGTCTCAAGAGAGCACATTTCTTACGGTGCAAATGCACTCCGTGATGGGGTATCGATTGGCCACCAGACGGTGACACGACCGGTTATCTCTAGCAGTGAAATCCAAGCCATGGATGATTTGCAATGTTACCTTCGCGTACCAGGAAGCAGCTTTATCACTCGACTGGATTTGCACTTTGATAAGATGCGAGATGTGACACCGGCCTTTATAAAACGTGATTACACCCCATCGCCCGCCATGACCAAAGCGTATCAAAAAGCGATTTACTTTGAGTGTGTCGCCCCAGGTATGCTCCTCAACGAAGAAGAGCGTAACGCACTCACAGAAATCCAAGGCAAAGCAATTTGAAACGCCGGAAGAGATGAAGCTGGAAACCGACCAAATCCAACAAGCACAACGAAGTGAGACAGTCAAAGCGTTAGCCAGCAAGGAGTCGGAAAAGCTCAAATCAGACAATGCCCCTCAAGATCGCGCGCATCAAGAGCTCGACGAGTCGGCGATATCTCAAGATATAGAGATGGAAGCGGGTGATATGGTTGAATAGCGCATCAAATAGTCGATAGCCACACAAGACAGAAATAGGTCATTGCAAACCAAATGTATTAGGTATTTTTATGTTACCGAGTTTGTCTACATTAATATTCGAGACCTTGGTCGTCTCACTCTTATTTTTTGCACTTTGTTTTATGCAGATCACCGAGAGTCAATTTCAGTGGACGCAACTTTTCATCGCGTCCACTGGCTTTTTATCACTGTATGGTTTGAAGCGCATCGTGGTTTTTTTGTTAAAAAACGCCCCAACACTCCTCACTACATCGTACTCACCTTTGCAGTATTCGCTTTACTCCTGAGCATCAGCATGAAGTACTCGTTATTTGGTTTATTGAATTCGATAGGCCTGACTTTCATGTACTTGGCACCCAGCGTGTCAAAAAGTGCACTGACTCAATCTTAGTCATGACTAGATATTTAGTTATAGTGCACCATAACGTAAGCCCTATCATTGATGAGATTCATTAAAGGAAAATCGATGAAAAGCGTAACGCCCCATAGAGACGACACCCTAGGGCCTCATCATCTCGAATAATCACTCAACCACTCTTCCAAGCCTTGCAATGGCAAGGCTTTTTTACGTTCATTCATCAAGGAATTACCATGTCAAATAAGACCCTCTTTAATTCTGACCATCTACCGATATTAAAGAAACAATTACACACTATATTCGATCAACTTACCTTCGCTGAAATCATTCAGGGCAACGCCACCGAAAAAAACACATGGTTATCGATTTGCGCTCAAGCGGTAGGTTATGGCGACTGGGACGACTTAAAAGCGCAAGCAGTCACGCACCACGAGCCAACCCACAACATTCTATTTAACCAAGCATCCATCATTCCTTTCATCCAAAGTGTCAGAGTCAGCTTGGGGGAGCACATCGACAATATTGAAGGCTTTACCCATGTCATACTAAGAAACTTAACTACCGAAGAGTTAAACGCCATGAATGGCAATAAAGAAGAGCTTCCCCCCCTACCCAAAGCGCCAACGTCCTATACGTTAGAATTAGGACCGAATACGGCCTATGCCCGCGACCTTTTAGATTGGCTGTGGCCAAGAACAAAAAATTACCAAGTAGACCCTATCAACACTCAGTATCTAGCGCACATGAAAGAAAAGCGAATGAGCTTGAGCAAGTCTCAAGCAAAAGAGCGCGCTTTGGATGTTTACCCACACTCTGGCATGCTAATCAGAGACATCTTAGAGCAACTGATTTCAGAAAATTACCTAGAACTCAACGATGATCAAAGGTGCGTCACTTTTACTCGCAAAGGTCTTAATTATCTCAACGGAAAAATGACCCACGAATATGACGACCAATGGAAAGAATGGTTTAAGGCATTTGCAGCGCATCTCAAAAAAATCCCATACCGATACATCAAGATAGATTGGACACCCTATATCGATTTATATGCCCGGGGCATGTCACCCATTGAGGCGGCAAAAAGTCTTGAATGGTCAGAATGCTACACTCAAGCACACTCAGAGATCCAATCGGCCATTAAACACCAACTCGACATCCATCTGCCTCTATACCCCAAGGAACGATACCTTCAATTTACGCCTAGAATATTTCTGACACCTGAGCTGACCAGCAACAAGGTAACAGACATTCATTTTGAATTTATAGGACCCGACTGGGCTAAACCAAACGGCAATCCAAAAACAAAGCGCTTTTGGCCAAACAAACGCTACGTGTCTGTTTATTTAGAGACCTCCCCCAAAAGTCGAGGTTGGTATGCCGTCATTCCCGATGAGGTTGATTGTTTTCAAGTGAGCTACAAATGGACAAGCCAGTCCCATTCTTTTGCAAGCGTCACCCACCATATGACTTACCAGTTAGAGCCAAATATAGAGTGTGCTCAAGATTGGCTGTATGGCAATGAGTGCATGAAGCATTCTGATTCTTCGAAACTAGCGATGGCCGCCGATGAATACAGCTTTAACCATCTAGAATGCCTGACTCATGGCAAGCATTTAACCAAGGAAGAAATTGTAGCGTTAGACCGATTTAAAGCGGGCATTACATCCATTCACATTGATGAAAATGGCGTCATCATTCACGAAGAACGAACGTTAACCGCTAGCAATTCCTTTGCTTGTGTTGGGATCATTTTGTAACCACACCTCTTTTAATTCCACTTCCCCCTTAACCTCCACTCACCGCTCAGTTTTGCTGCTAGCGGCAATTTGCGTTGCATAAGGAAAATACTCATGCTTTCTATTAGCCCATTAAAATCCGCTTCTGGCGCTGCCAAATATTATCTCAGCGAAGAAAACCCCAAAGACCTACCTGACGTCTCTTTAGAAAAAAACGCGGGCGATAACTATTACCTCAAGGAAAAAGACCAAGAAGAAAACACCTTCTGGCATGGCAAGCTGGCCATCGAAGCGGGACTGGCGGGTAAACCCGTAGAGCAAGCCACCCTA
Source organism: Vibrio tasmaniensis 1F-187 (assembly GCF_000272405.2). Lineage (GTDB taxonomy): Bacteria > Pseudomonadota > Gammaproteobacteria > Enterobacterales > Vibrionaceae > Vibrio > Vibrio tasmaniensis_A. The sequence continues at coordinate 8 of NZ_AJZM02000051.1, read as the reverse complement.
GAATCGGT
>NZ_AJZM02000050.1 GCF_000272405.2 Vibrio tasmaniensis 1F-187 | reverse complement strand
CTTATTTGCTTATTTGCTTATTTGGCGTTTCTAACTTCCGTGTCCAAACCAATACAAAGCAATTAGACCTTACGAGCAATTGGTTAGGTGCTCGTAAGGCGAGCGATAAGGCCATGCGTCATACCAATCACACGCTTCATATTAGTTAAAAGCGTTGAGGTCTTGTCTGATTTTTCTAATTAATGCGATGGATTGGGGGTTATCACCATGAACACAAATGGTATCGGCTTCAATAGGCAGTCTTTCACCTTCAATGGTCGTGACTGAACCGTAGTTAATGATTTGCATGACTTGGTTGTAGATGTCGTCTTGGTTGACGTAAACCGAGCCTTTTTGAGTTCGCGGCGATAACTGCCCATTATTCAAGTATGCACGGTCGGCAAACGCTTCAAACAAGAGGGGTAAGTCATGATCGTCAGCAATATCTAGATACTGTTGATTGTCTGATGAAGAGAGAATCATCAAGGGGATGTTAAATTCAGCGACGGCTTGGGCAACGGCATTAAACACATCAATGTTCGCCATCATATCGTTGTAAAGGGCGCCATGAGGTTTCACATAGCCAACAGAGGTGTGGTGATAGCGGCACAGCGCTTGTAGTGCACCGACTTGATAACAAACTAGCTCACTGATCTCGTCCATGGTATGAGGAATAGAACGGCGACCAAACCCAACTAAATCTTGATAACCAGGGTGGGCACCAATTTGGGTGTGATAGTACTGCGCCAGTTTTATGGTCTTAGACATAACGTGCGGATCAGACGCGTGAAAGCCACAAGCGATGTTTGCCATATCGACCCATTCCATGACCGACTCGTCATCGCCCATCTTCCAATTGCCGAAACTTTCTCCCATGTCGCAATTAAGCAAAATCTTCGTTGTCACGTGGTGCTAACCCTTTACGTTGAGGTGAGTAATGACGGTCTTATAAATACCATAAATAAACAGTGACCTAACTCAAATTTTCGACACCAAGAACTGCATTTACTATGAGGTCACGGCATGTATCAAACCCGCTAAAGAATGGATTGTGAAAAATGCTTCCTTTCATCAATAACGTATAGAAACTATGGTTAAAGATAATTGAAAAAGAAGCAATCGACAAACAGCGTTCCATCTACTTTGTTTCCAGTTTATGGAGCAAACATAGGGTGATGAATCATATGGCGACATTGATGTAACTCTGAAGGTTGGCAATGAAGGAACGGCTAAGCGAAACGCACCGGTCGATTTTTGTTCTCTCGTGCGGTGTATCTGCCATAGGCGTTTGTGACTCAACCCTAAGCTGTTGTATCATAAGTGATACGTTAAGTGGTTTTAATTAAAGGTCGGCTAAACATGAATGTTTTAGTTACAGGTGGCATGGGTTACATTGGTAGCCACACAAGTATCCAGATGATTAACGCAGGTATGACACCTGTACTTTTCGATAACTTGTATAACAGTAAACCAAGCGTTTTAGGACGTATCGAAAAAGTATCTGGCGTTCGTCCTGATTTCATTGAAGGTGATATTCGTGATAAAGCGCTTTTAACTGAAACCATGAAGCAACACAATATTGAAGCTGTTATTCATTTTGCGGGCCTGAAAGCGGTTGGCGAATCTGTTGCCAAACCTCTCGAATACTACGATAACAATGTAAATGGCACGTTAGTCCTTGTCGATGCAATGCGTGACGCTGACGTAAAAATATTAGTATTCAGCTCTTCAGCAACGGTTTATGGCGATCCTGCTAGTGTTCCTATCACAGAAGATTTTCCCACAAGCGCAACCAATCCTTACGGTCGTAGCAAGCTCATGGTTGAAGAGTGCTTAACTGACTTCCAAAAGGCTAACCCCGATTGGAGCATTACGTTATTACGTTACTTTAACCCCGTAGGTTCACACCCAAGTGGTGAACTCGGTGAAGACCCAAGTGGTATTCCAAACAACCTAATGCCATTTGTATCTCAAGTTGCAGTTGGCCGACGTGAATTCCTATCTGTATTTGGTAGTGATTACCCAACAAAGGATGGCACTGGTGTTCGTGATTACATCCACGTTATGGATCTGTCTGATGGACACATTGCAGCACTTGAGAAAGTAGGGCGTAAAGACGGTCTTCACATCTATAACCTAGGTACTGGCAACGGTTCAAGTGTATTAGATATGGTTAAAGCCTTCGAGAAAGCGAGCGGCCAAGCGATACCTTATAAACTCGTTGAGCGTCGTCCAGGAGATATCGCAGAGTGTTGGGCCGACCCAGCGAAAGCTCAGAAAGAACTGGGGTGGAATGCGACACGCACACTGGCTGAAATGACTGAAGATACATGGCGCTGGCAATCAACAAATCCTGATGGTTTCCCTGGTTGATTGAGTGATTTCATGAATAGTTAACGTACAAAAAGATGCTCTAGGGCATCTTTTTTGATCTAAATCGAATAAAAAGTGATTTGGTGGTTAAAAAGTATCATTCTGTATCGGTTGTTGTTATCATGCTCGCGAATTATATGTTTAATGTTAATTTTCTTTGGAGTTAATCATGGAACTAGGCCTAATCATCACTTTCATCATTGCTGCTGCAGTAATGGTTAAGAAAGAAATGGCAGAGAAATAATTTCACTTTACCCCTTTTTGATACAACTTTTAGTGAAATAACAAAAGCCAGCTTATCGTAAGCTGGCTTTTTAGTTTCTACAGTATTTTTTTGTATGGCTTTATTTTGGAACGACCTAGATCTTTAATGACCTAGGCCTTTAATAAACTTAGCTCAACAACGAACTAGATTTCTAACCAGTTAGAACTCGTAGTTTGCAGATATACCCCAGTTACGACCCGGTTGAGACTTAATATCGGTGTTGAACTTAGAATCGTGCCCACGGCCTGACATGTCATTGTACAGCCAATATTTTTTGTTTAATGCGTTGAATAGACCCGCTCGTAAGGTTAAATCCGTGACAGGGCGGTAATAAGCAGTCAAATCAACAACTGTGTATCCAGCCACGTTTACGTTGTCATCGGAGTTCCACTCATCTTTCGCAGCAACCATCTTAACATTTAAAGCTGAACCAAAAGTCTCGCGCTCGATTCCAAGACCTAGCGTACCCGTTAGTGGTGCTACAGAGTCAATGGATTTACCCGTAGATTTATCTTCACCATCAGCATAAGCGACCGCTAAACGAGTGTAGGTTCCAAATGGTGCGTCTAACAAAGTGTCTAGATTAATCGTTGAAGAAAGCTCTGCACCATAGATAGTTACTTTATCTAAGTTCTCTTTGGTGTATACGTCTTTACCGCCTTGTTTGCCCGTTTTCGTCTGGTTAATGAAATCAGAGTAATCAGTGTAGAAAGTGCTTAGTTCAAAGCGAGCATGTTCATTATTGCCACGAAGACCAAGCTCGTAAGAGATACTTCTTTCGGCTTTCAAGTTAGGGTTAGCTTCAATGATGGCACCTCGAGTATAGAAGTAGTAGAGGTCGTAAACTGAAGGTGCTTTAAACCCTTGCCCAACTTGACCAAATACCGATAGGTTATCATTGATGTGGTAAACTGAACCTAGCTTAGCTGTGACGGCGTCATCTTTATTCTTCTCATATTGAGTCTTGTAGCCTTCATCCGTTGATGGGTCAGCAACAAATGAGTCATAACGAAGACCGCCAGTTACAATCAACTTGTCTTCCATGAAAAATGCTTGGTCTTGAACAAACACACCCCATTGCGTTATTTCTGCATCAGGGATACCAGTGCTACCCGGTGTAACAGTGCCTCGGTCAAACTTATGGTCGTAGTTTTCGAGCTCAAAGTCATTCTTCAGGTATGTGAAACCATATGTGAATTCGTGATCCGCACCATCAATATTCACTAGCTTCGAAAGCTGTGTATCAACTTGCATGTTTACATCAGAAGCATCACGCTCACGAAGTCGACGTCCGTTGAAGCGAGTTGTATCGTAGTTTTTATTCAGAGTACTTGAGTCTTGGTAACTTAGAGACCAGTCTAAAGAGTCAGCAATTGAAGAGCTTAGCTTAAGCTGTTGTTCCAATGTTGCACGAAAACGTTTGTTGGTGTCTTTGTTGTAATTATCAGTATATACAAAGCCCGGCATAAGCTGATAGCCATTGTAGTTTAGCTCATCTTCATCATATTGACGTTGGTAATGCTCAACCGTAATACCAACCTTATTTGAATCTGATACATTGTAGAATGCTTTGGCTAGGATATTACTTAATTCCGTATCTGCTGGGTTCTCTGCACCACGATCTGGACCTTGAACTTCGCTTCCTGATGAATGAGTTTCTGTCTCGTGGCCTTGAGCGTATGTCGCCATAACGATCGTTTCTAACTTATCTTTACGCATCGCCCAAGAAACTGTGTTCTTGAACTGTTCATCTGCAGATGTATAGGTAGATTTGATGCCAAAACGGTTTTCATCCCCGTCAGTTCTAAGCATATCCTCTGGATTTTTAGTTCTTAGCAGTACTGCACCACCAATGGCATCTGAACCGTAAAGCGTAGAAGCAGGGCCTTTATTCACCTCTATGACACTTAATGTATCGACTTCGATCGCATTCGAATATTTACGTTGCTCAGAAGCGCCAGGGTTATATGGTGTAGGTTGTTGAACTCCATCTACCATAAGTTTAACGCGATCACCTTCAACACCGCGGATGTTAAAGCCTGAAATACCAAAACGGCCACCGCCTTGAGCTTCTACTCCTGGCGTGTATTGAAGAGCTTGCTTTATGTCGCTAGACATTTGATTATCTATGTCTTTTGCAGAGACAGACTCAATTGAGCTTGAAACGTCTTCTTTGTTTTGTTCGGTACGCGTTGCTGATACAACAACCTCGTCAAATAGGGCATAATCTTCAGCAAAGGCTGATGTTGATGAAAGCGCTAAAACGATTGAAGCAGAGAGTAGGGATTGCTTATACATCTGATAGTTACCTTAGTTCCATAATATCATCTTGATTTGCGAAAGATGATATTGGATCTAAATGATAATTACTATTATTTGCATTTAAATAATTTTCAATATTATCAACTAATTCATAATTAGCGTTATTAAACACATGTATTAAAAAGAGTTTTTCAGTTCCATTCACCATGTGAATGCTTCTCTTTTTGTGATTTAGATCTCACTTACAAAGTAGGAAAGTTATGCATAGCCTAATAACACTTGAAGCCTTACACATATTAGATGCCATTGATCGTCGTGGAAGCTTTGCGGCAGCGGCTAATGAAATGGACCGAGCACCTTCTTCATTGAGTTATCAAATCCAGAAGCTAGAACAAGACTTAGATATTATGATTTTTGATCGCTCAGGCCACCGTGCAAATTTCACGGAAGCGGGGCAGTTAATATTAGAGCAAGGAAGGATCATTCTTGGTGCCACTGAACAGCTCGTTAATGACGCGAGTATTCTTGCTAATGGCTGGGAGTTGGATTTAACGATTGCCTTTGATGGCATTATTCCGATTGCTAATTTCTTCCCATTAGTCGATGAACTCGGAAAAATAAGTAAAACTAGGGTTCGATTACAAGAAGAGATTCTAGCTGGATGTTGGGAATCTCTTTCAGACGGCCGAGCTGATTTATTGGTGTGCCCAAAGGTTGACACCATACCAAACGATATGAAAAGTGACATTATCGGTAAGATGGAAATGGTATGGGTTGCAGCATCGAATCACTATGTTCATAAGCGATCTGGTGATTTCGACCAAAAGGCGAGAGAAAGTTACAGGGTTATCGCAATTGCAGATACAGCGCGTGACCAACCTGCATTAAGCATCAATATTCTAGAAAAGCAGCCACGTTTAACCGTAACAAGCTTCCCAGCCAAGGTAGAGGCTCTAACTGCAGGGTTAGGGATCGGCACCTTACCGAATAGTGTAGCTAAACCTTTGATTGAATCTGGCGTTCTACAACAAATTTCGGGTACCGAACCACAGCCTATCGACATCGTAATGGCTTGGCGACGTAACAAAATGGGCGACGCCAAGTCTTGGTGTATTCAACACCTAAAAAAAACATGGGCGTTAAAGTAACGGCAACACCATATCTGCAGTGCCGTCTTCAAAACTGATATCTAGCTCGAAGCCCAGCTTCTGGGCTAGTGTCAGCATCCCTCGGTTGGTCGGCATCGTCATGCCCGACATCTGCTTGGTCTGCTTTGTACGACAGTAGTCAATAACCTTAGTCATCAAAATGAGGCCTAATCCGACACCTTTCAGATCGGAACGTATCAGAATAGCGAACTCTGCATCGGTGTTCTCTGGGTTAATCAACGCTCTCGATACGCCAATAATCGCGGGTACGCCTTGTTCCTTTCGAACGACCACAAATGCAATTTCTCTATCAAAGTCAATCTGAGTAAAGTTAGCCAACGCCTCATGATTGAATTCACCCACATCACTAAAGAAACGCTTGTAAAGGTCTTCTTTGGATACACGATGAATAAAATCAGCATGAAGCGGCTCGTCTTCAGGAAGGATCGGGCGTAACAACACCTCAGTGCCGTCCTTAAGTACGATATTCTCTTCCAATTCGACTGGATAAGGGCGAATCGCAAGACGTTCTTGAGGATCGCCTTGGTATGCTTTCAAGATGATATCGGCATCTAATATCGTGAACTTGTCACCATTGGCCAGTACTGGATGGATATCCAAATCATGTATTTCAGGGCAATCCACTACCATCTGAGATATACGCACCAACAATTCAGAGAGACCTTCAATATCAATCGGGTTAGGTAGTTTTTGCAGGCGAATCTTGCCACTTTTTATCGCCCGAATGATCAAGTAACGCGCCAGTGTCATATTGAGAGGTGGAAAGGCTGCAGCAGCGTCAATGGATTCATCCCATTCAGAACCTCCATGACCAAGTAAAATGATAGGACCAAAGGTTTCGTCCGTTGTCACTTTTACACGTAGCTCCTGCCCGCCGGCGAGTTTGGCCATTCCTTGAATTAACAAGCCATGAATATGCGCAGTAGGGAACGACAGTTGAGAGCGATCGAGAATCGCCTGAGCCGCATTGGCGACTTCATTGCTGTTTCTTAAATTAAGCATGACACCTTGCACGTCCGACTTGTGTGCAATGTCTGGCGAACGTAGTTTAACTGCGACTGGGTAACCAATCGTTTCAGCAATATGTACCGCTTCACTTGGATCAGAAGCTATCCAAGTTGGTAATACATCTAGGTTGAAGTGCTTGAAAAATTGGCTGTTTTGATGCGTATCAAGGCTGACTGTATCTTTATCCAGTAGTTGACGTTCTATCCAATTTTTTGCATCTGCTAGATCTTCAATATGGACTTTTTCTGCTGTGGTTGGCGTTTCCATTAACTGACGCTGGTTACGCCTGTACTCGACCAAGTGCATGAATGCGACCACTGAACTTTCAGGTGTTCGATAGGTTGGAAAACCCGCTTCGGTAAACAACTTTCGTGCTGGCTTTGCTGTTAGCTCGCCAGACCAATTCGTTAGAATGTTAAATCGCTTGTGGCGAGGATGCTTTTTAATGGCTTCAATAATTCGTTCAGCTGTTTTAGCTGAATGTGCGATCGCAGAAGGGCTGTGCATGATAAGAATCGCGTCCGCTTCATCACCATCTAACAAGATGTTTATCGTATCGATATAACGTTGCTCACCGGCGTCACCAACTATATCGATTGGATTACTCTGAGACCAACTCAATGGTAAAACCTTATTGAGTTTCTCTAGCGTATCTTCAGAAAACTCGGCAAGCTTACCACCACGGTCAAAAAGGGTATCCACCGCCATGATCGCAGGGCCGCCGCCGTTGGTCACAATAGCCAAGCGCTCTCCACGTAATGGCACTGAATGAGTCAGAGTCTCTACCGCTGCAAACAGTTCGTGTAAGTTCTTAACTCGCAACATGCCGCTGCGTCGGATCGCTGAGTCATAGATAATATCTAACGTATCGGCACCGCCAGTATGTAGCATTGCCGCCGCCCGGCCTTTAGCGGTTCGTCCGCCTTTTAACACTAGAATTCGTCTATTACGTGACGCAGCACGCGCAGCAGAGATAAAGCGCCTCGCATCTTTAATACTATCAACATAAAGCAATATTGCTTCGGTGTGAGAGTCGGTACTCAGATAATCCAACAGCTCTGAGAATTCTATGTCACTGCCATTACCTATCGAGATAAACGCCGAGAAGCCGATCTCTTTATCGTTCGCCCAATCTAGAATCGTTGTACACACTGCAGCGGATTGAGAAACAAAGGCTATTTTACCTGGCAGCGCCGTCACCGGAGAGAAAGAGGCATTCAAATTTAACCACGGAACAATAACTCCCAAGCTATTGGAACCAAGTACCCGAATATTGTTTGCTTTGGCGATTGCAATACATCTCTCATCAAATGTTCCACCGCTATTACTTTGCTGTTGCATGTCGGAGGAGAGCACAATAACGGAAGCGATGCCTTTCTCGGCCAACTCTTCAAAAATAGCCACATTGCGTGTCGCATTAGTGCACAAAATAGCAAGGTCAGGCACGATAGGCAGCGATAAGATGTTTTTGTAAGAGAGGACGCCCGCGACAGAATCGTATTTTGGTGTTACCGGCATCACCGCACCTTTAAAATCCCCGTGCAACAAATTGTTCATGACGATATATCCTGCGCGCGTTTCTTGTTGAGATGCACCAACAACAGCGATTGAACGGGGTTTAAGTAGGGGATCAAGATGATTCATAGACATATCCTAGCAATGCACGTAAGTTCATCGTAACTTACTTTTCATTCACGGGTTGATGGCAAATTCACCGAATTAAGATGAATAAGCAAACACTGCATAAAGTTTGTGAAATAGGTCACCCACTAATGGTGTATAATCTCAAAGTTAACTTGATTCTAAACCGACGTATCGGCATGATTTATAGTAATTATTATTAAGGATATAGAGCTTTCCATGAAAAAACTTGCAATTGTGACTTTGCCACTGCTCTTGGCTGCATGTGTATCTGACAACTACGTTACCAATGTAACGTCAGATAGCTATCAAGAAGAGTTCAAAACGGCTAAAGTTGAAGCTCCAGTTGTATCTCAATCTGAGCAGACTGCCGTTGTTGAAGAGAACGTGGTCAACGTTGTCAGAACCACACCTGTAGAACAAAAAATCACTCACACGACTAGAGCTAAGCCGGTTGCAACAATTACAGCTCCAACCAAGAAGCAACAAGACATGAACCAACGCTTTGGTTACACAGTTCAAGTTGTTGCTGTTGGCAGCCAAGCCAAAGTCGATTCTTTTGTAAAAATGCTACCAACCACTTCCCAGCCAATTTGGGAAAACTACAAAATGGTTAACGGCACGAAGTGGTTCACTGTACTTTACGGTGACTACGCGACACGCTTAGACGCTAAAAAGGCGATTTCATCTTTGCCGAGCAGTTTTCAAAACTTAAAGCCATTCGTTAAGAGCATTGATGATATCAAGAACTCTGAATACCCAACGCTTAACAAGTTAAACTAAGTTTTAAATCATAAAGAAGGAGCAAATGCTCCTTCTTTTGTTTTATGACGGTTAGTTTTGTTTAATAGTTAATCGCTCACTCCTTAGATGACGATTTTAGCATTCAAAACACTGTACCTATTTCGACTTTTGTTTATCATTGAAGTCAGTATTCCTAGTTTCAAGGACCGAATTTACCCATGAACACCACAAACATCCTTCTACTTTGCGGCGGTGGATCTTCAGAGCATGAAGTGTCGATCGTTTCAGCCAATTACCTTTTTGAACAACTTAATAGCGTTGCAGATTTTAACGTTGTGAGAGTTGAAATTAAAAACGAAGGCTGGTGTCTTGATTCTGGTGAGTTGGTTTATCTTGATATTAACGATCAAACCTTACGTGGCGACAACTTAGAATCAAAAGTCGATTTCATTGTTCCATGTATTCATGGTTTCCCGGGCGAAACAGGTGACATTCAATCACTGTTTGAAATGGCTAAGATTCCGTACCTAGGTTGTGGTTCTGAAGCAAGCAACAACAGCTTCAATAAAATCACATCAAAACTTTGGTACGACGCTCTGGGTATCCCAAATACGCCTTATCTGTTCTTATCCGACAACACTGAGCAAGCTCATGCACAGGCGACACAAGCCTTTGAAAGTTGGGGGAAAGTGTTCGTCAAAGCGGCTCGTCAGGGATCTTCCGTTGGCTGTTACCAAGTCAATCAAGCAGAAGAATTAAGTGAAGCAATCAACAAGGCATTTACCTTCTCTGATCAAGTGCTTATTGAGAAATCCGTGGTGCCAAGAGAGCTAGAAGTTGCCGCTTATGAAATTGATGGCGAACTACAGATAAGCAAGCCAGGCGAGGTGATTGCACCTAATGGCGCATTTTACTCTTACGAAGAGAAGTACAGTGCAGACAGCCACTCAATTACTGAAGTTGAAGCAACTAACTTAACCGATGAACAGCGTGAATTGATTGCAGACAGCGCCCGCAAGGTATTCACGCAGATGAAGCTTCGTCACTTGTCTCGTATCGATTTCTTCTTAACACAAGACAATGAGATCTACCTGAACGAGGTGAATACCTTCCCAGGTATGACGCCAATTTCCATGTTCCCAAAAATGGTTGAACATGACGGCCACAAATTCAGCCAGTTCTTAGAGAACTGCGTGAGAACAAGCATTTCTTAGTTCACCCAAAATATCTTAGCCGTTTTATATAACTCATTAGATAACAAATAGCGCCTTGAGCTTACCTGCCAAGGCGCTATTTGTTTTTAAGTCGGAAGTTTTTGGTTTGCAAAGTCAGTTGATTGACTAAGCAGTTTATTAACAATCTGCCTATAAAAAACCGTAGATAAACAAGCCGCCTCTTAACAAAGCCATCAGCTCATTGCCAAGGGATTAGTGCTTTAAACTTCATCTTCTCACTCTCAGAGGTACCCGAATAACCCACATATTGCGCAGGCATTGCAGGGCTGAGCCAACGACCAAAATCTTGGATTTCTCTCACCTTAAGGCCTTGTTTCGACAGTTCTTGTGCGGCACCTACACGAATAGAGTTCCCGGAGAAATGGTGGTTGTCAGCCAATTGAAGTAAGTCACTTGCTCTTCTCAATATTCTGTAGATCGACGAATCATCTAAAGGTTGCAGACTGATATTTTCATGTTTATCTATCGCACGAAATACAGGCAACTCGTCTTGTGTTCCAGTAAACGAAAACCAACGCTCAAGTGCGGCGCTTGCTACTCGCGATAGCCTATACACTAAATTTTTTATTGTAATCTGGTACTCATTCTCAACGCTCTCCACATTATCCATCGACAACGCCCTTAGTTCAGATCGCTTTAAAGCACACTCGAACATCACATTATAAATCGCGATATCTCTGATCTCTTTTAAGCTCGATTTCTCATGGGAAAGTAACGTGTTTAACTCCGTGAGGTGTGCGGATGTCATGGCATTGGTTTGTTTAGCGTCGCCAGCCATTCGAGATTGCAAGTGGAGCAGGGTAAAACGAACTTGCCTATGCTTGATTGGGTTAGCAAAGCTCAACACAGTATGCAACAAGCTAAGTGTTGCAGTGTAACGTTTCAAAGACGCAAATTTTCTTTCACTTGATTCAGTCTCAAGAAAACGCCGAACAGCAGTGATGGATGCTGGGAGTGTGTTGATACGATTTTTAGTACAGAACGAATGGTAGCGATTCCAATCACTGTAGATACCCAACAAGGAGTTTCGAGAGTACTGATATCCTGTTAACTCATCTATAATTTCAATTGTCGCGTGGCTGTTTAATTTTTCAACAAATGAATTAATTATCACAGAGTCCGATAAAATAGGGACTTTTTTTCTCAAATTACCGTACCTCAACAGGTGTTTTTGCCATATTATGCTTGATATCATTAGAAGTATACTTATGATTAACGTAATGAAAACAAAACGATGATCAATGGATATGGCAAATTCAGTTTACCGAGGCGTTCCTCTACAATCAGCGGATGCAAACAACACCGTTTGGCGTGCCAAGCTAAAAAACAACATTATTCAAGGCAATTTACCTGCTGTGAAAAAGAGTATTGATTGGTGGATTGATACTGCGACCCTTATTGACCCGAAAGAATTCACAGCGTTAAACAAGTCGAGGGCGTCTGGTGGTGGCTTAGCTGAAAACTTCCATGGTTACCAAATTAAAAATGATAGCGGTGAGCCTAACGCTTGGTATTGCATGTTTAACGGGCGCCTAATTAAAGGTGGCAAGATTGCAATCCAGCGTCATATAGAGGCTTTCTTACTCGCAAAACAAAAAGCAGCACAGCAAAAGAAGTAAAATTATGAGCCTAGTATATTCAACTGAAACAGGTCGTATTAAACCTGAAGAAGAGAAAGTCCAGCGCCCTAAAGGTGATGGTATTGTTCGAATCCAAAAAGAAACCAAAGGCCGTAAAGGCAAAGGCGTTTCTATCGTAACAGGCTTAGACCTAGATGACGCACCATTAAAACTCATGGCTGCGGAACTGAAAAAAGTATGTGGCTGTGGCGGCTCAGTAAAAGATGGCAACATCGAGATTCAAGGCGACGCTCGTGACAAGCTCAAAGCGCACCTTGAAAAGAAAGGCTACAAAGTTAAATTTGCTGGCGGTTAAGCTCTGACTAATGCCAGGGGTAAAATCGAAGATTATTATCACTGGTTATTAGGTATTTTATGGTAAATA
>NZ_AJZM02000049.1 GCF_000272405.2 Vibrio tasmaniensis 1F-187 | reverse complement strand
CTACCAACTGAGCTATAGCCACCACTAATCTTTTATATAACCGCTTAAAAAGCGATTATTGAAATAGTGGTCGGTGAAGAGGGATTCGAACCCCCGACCCTCTGGTCCCAAACCAGATGCGCTACCAAGCTGCGCTATTCACCGAGACGTTTCGTTTGATTTCTCAAACAGGGAACTTCAATGAAGTTACCAAAATTAATGGGGTGGCTAACGAGATTCGAACTCGCGACCACCGGAATCACAATCCAGGGCTCTACCAACTGAGCTATAGCCACCATTATTTCTTTTTGCCAATTCTCACTTACCTAAGTAAGAGACCGGATGGCGCGCCTGAAAGGATTCGAACCTTCGGCCTTTGGCTCCGGAGGCCAACGCTCTATCCAGCTGAGCTACAGGCGCATGCCCTGTCGGCGGAGTGGAATAATACGTATATCACCTTATGCCGTCTAGTACTTTTTTAACTTTTTTTTCTGTTTGGTCTCTTTTTCGACAGTTAATATGTGATAAACCCCTTATTTGAGTACTACAACCCACCGCAGCTTATAAGTTGTTGTTTATTGCAACAACTTATCGGGATATAATCACCCATTATTTACATTGGTTTAACAGTTGCTCTTTACTGATAAAGCCAAAGCACCCTTCCAACACTATAAATTGGTAAGCATGTACTTACCTTGGGAATGTAAAGTGAGTTTAATGGATATGTCTCGTCGAATTTTAAGCGTTGTCATCGCAGTTTTAACCTTTTCAACTGGCGCTATGGCTTCAGGCCTAAGCGAAGCAGAGCAAGATGCTATTGCTGAACGCATCAAACCAGTTGGCCAAGTTTACCTAGTCGGCAGCGAGCCAGTAGCCGCAGAACCAACAGGCCCTCGTGATGGCGCAGCAGTTTACGGTACCTTTTGTATCGCTTGTCACGCATCTGGCGTAAGTGGCGCACCTAAAACAGGTGACGCTGGTGACTGGGGTCCTCGTATTGCCCAAGGTCGCGACATTCTAGCTGACCACGCAATCAACGGCTTCAATGCTATGCCAGCGAAAGGTTCATGTATGGACTGTTCAGATGATGAAATCAAAGATGCTATCGAGCACATGATTGCTGGTCTGTAATTAAAAATGCCAGATTCAAAAAAGGTGACCTCATGGTCACCTTTTTTATTGGCTTTTATATAACGCGATGAAAGCAAGGAATTACTTCTTGTTGAACATCGCTCGAATGTTAGCAATGTGTGCCTGTCCTTTTTCCATTCTTTCTTCAGCGGATTGTGGTTTCTTAACACTTTCCCACTCCACATCTTCATGCGGCAGTTCATCGAGGAATCGGCTTTGTGTTGGCTTTATCAATTCGCCATACTGACGACGTTCACGACATTTAGTGAAGGTCAGCTCTTTCTGCGCGCGAGTAATCCCTACATACATAAGACGACGTTCTTCTTCTACGTTACCTTCATCGACACTGGTTTGGTGTGGCAAGATACCCTCTTCGGCTCCCATCAGGAACACATACGGAAACTCTAGGCCTTTCGATGCGTGCAATGTCATTAATTGAACTTGGTCTGCATCGTCATCATCTTCACCACGCTCCATCATGTCACGTAGCGTTAAACGTTGAACCACTTCTCGTAGGGTCTTCTCTTCTTTGTCGTAGTTGTCACCCTCAAGGTCAGCAACGATCCAACTATAAAGATCAGAAACGTTCTTCATTCTCATCTCTGCAGCCTTCGGGCTTGCCGAGGTTTCGTACAACCAATCTTCATAGTTAATATCACGAACCAAAGAGCGAACAGCCTCAACGGTATTGCCACGTTCAGCATTATCAGAAATACGAACAATCCAATCGCTGAAACGGCGCAGGTTTTCTAAACCACGACCAGTCAAAGTTTGCTCTAAACCCATCTCAAAGCTCGCTTCAAACAAGCTCTTGCCACGCATGTTGGCGTAGCTGCCTAACTTCTCAAGCGTCACCGGGCCTATCTCACGACGTGGTGTGTTTACAATACGTAGAAACGCGTTGTCATCATCAGGGTTCACCAACACGCGGAGGTAAGCCATGATGTCTTTAATCTCAGCTCTAGCGAAGAAAGACGTACCGCCAGAAACTTTGTAAGGCACACGGTTCTGCATCAACGCTTTTTCAATCAAGCGAGATTGGTGGTTACCACGGTACAGCACTGCGTAATCTTTATATTCAGTGCGGTTCAAAAACTTGTGAGCGATGATCTCACCTGTAATACGCTCTGCTTCATGCTCTTCATTCTTAGCATTCAGTACCTTGAGCTTTTCACCGTCCGGGATCTCAGAGAACAGTGACTTTTCATAAACGTGTGGGTTATTAGTGATCAAGATATTCGCTGCACGCAAAATTCGACTCGTTGAGCGGTAGTTCTGCTCTAGTTTGATCAAGCGTAAGTTCGGGTAATCCTCACCTAACAGCACCAAGTTTTGCGGTTTTGCACCACGCCATGAGTAAATAGATTGGTCATCGTCACCTACGACCGTCAAACGACCACGCTCTCCCACAAGCAGACGCACCAATTCATATTGGCTGGTGTTGGTATCTTGATACTCATCGACAAGTAAATAGCGAATACGAGACTGCCAGCGCTCGCGCACTTCTTGATTGGTTTTCAGAAGTAATACTGGCATCGCAATCAGATCATCAAAATCGAGCGCGTTGTATGCCTTCATCTGTTTCTGGTACATCTCAAAACAGAATGCAAACAACTGCTCTTGTTCGCCTTGAGCTCGAGCTTTCGCCTGATCTGGCGTCAGCATGTCATTCTTCCAATTCGAAATGGTGCTCATTAAAGCACGCAGCAGATCCTTATCACCATCGATCTGTCTCTCTGTTAGCTCTTTTAATAGCGCCAACTGGTCTTGGTCATCAAATAGAGAGAAGCCCGCTTTCAGACCCAGCGCTTTGTATTCACGACGAATGATAGTTAAGCCCATGGTATGAAAAGTCGAAACGATCAGGCCTTTTGATTCACCTTTACCCAGAGTTTGCCCCACACGTTCTTTCATCTCGCGTGCCGCTTTATTGGTAAAAGTTACCGCTGCAATATTGCGTGCCTTGTAACCACACTCTTGAACCAAGTAAGCAATCTTATTCGTGATAACACGTGTTTTACCAGATCCAGCGCCTGCTAATACTAAACAGGGGCCCGAAACATATTTCACGGCTTCATCTTGTCTTGGGTTCAGTTTCATTTGGTTCTCAATTTGGTCTATCGGAGCGAATTCAATTGCGCGCCTATAATAATGCTGCAACACCACGAATGCTACGCTCTCTTATGCAAGAATTTTATATCACATATGAAAAACTATGTTGCACATATGTGTGGGTCTTAGGCTATAATGAATGAACGTTCATTCATTAGTGAGTATATTATCACTGTCTGGTTCTTATTCTATGATAGATAAAAGACAACAAATTATAGATGCCGCCGAAAAACTGATTGCTGAATCAGGCTTTCACGGGCTTTCTATGCATAAACTAGCTAAAGAAGCAGGAGTTGCGGCAGGAACTATTTATCGCTACTTCTCAGACAAAGAAGAACTATTACAACAAGTTCGCTTAGCTGTCACTCAACGGAATGCTGGTTTAATTCAGCAAGGCGTTGAAGATTCGATGAGTCTAAAAGAACGATTTAGAAAAATGTGGCTCAACATTTTCGAGCTCTCGGGATCAAACATCTGCAATTTAAAGAATAGAGCTCAATACGACTCTTTACCTTGTATTCGCAGCCATGAGACCAAAGAGATTGAACGAAAAATGTTCCACAAAATAGATCAACTCTTTACTGAAGGTAGAGAGCAAGGGGTGTTTAAGCCTCTAGAAAACCCTGTTTTAGCAGCACTTAGCTTAGAAGTCAGTGTCACGCTGGCCCGTAAGCAATCTCTTGGATATTACCAACTTGATAAAAAAGCCATTGAAGCGGCGATTGAAGCGAGTTGGGATGCGATTATTACACACTAATTTGGAGTTCTAACTAGAATGAAAAAGTGGACTTTCTTCATGTTACTCATCGCTGTACTACTTTTCGGCAGCGTTATTGGGTTTAACATGTTTAAACAACAAAAAATTGCTGAGTTTATGGCTAACCGACCTGAGCCAGAGTTTCCAGTAACGGTAACAGAAGTTCAACCTATCGACTGGGTTCCTGTGATCGAAGCTATCGGCTTCATCGAACCTAACCAAGGTGTAACACTAGCGAACGAAACCAGCGGTGTTATTGACCAAATATCTTTTGGTTCTGGTACTGATGTTAAAAATGACCAACTTCTTGTTCGTCTTGATTCTGGCGTAGAAAAGGCAAATCTAAAGAGCTCTGAAGCTCGCCTACCTGCGGCAAAAGCAAAATACAAACGCTACCAAGGTCTTTTTAAGAAAGGTTCTATTTCTAAAGAAGCATACGATGAAGCAGAAGCAAACTTCTACTCTCTATCTGCTGATATTGAAAGCCTAAAAGCATCTATCGAACGTCGTGAAATTCGTGCTCCTTTCGATGGAAAAGTGGGCATTCGTAACGTTTACCTAGGTCAATACCTGCAATCAGGTACGGATATCGTTCGTTTAGAAGATACCAGTGTCATGCGCCTGCGCTTCACGGTTTCTCAAACTGATATCTCTCGCATCCATGTGGGTCAAGCTATCGACATCTTTGTTGATGCCTACCCAGAGAAGCCATTTGAAGGTTCTATCAGTGCAATCGAACCAGCAGTAAGCATCCAAAGTGGTCTTATCCAAGTTCAAGCAGATATTCCAAACAATGATGGCAAGCTTCGTAGCGGTATGTTCGCTCGTGCTAACATCATTCTGCCTAAGCTAGAGAACCAAGTTACTCTTCCTCAAACAGCGATTACTTTCACTCTATATGGTGACAATGTTTACATCTTAACTGAAGAAGACGGAGTTCAGCGTGTTGCTCAACATGTTGTAAAAGTAGGTGAGCGTACGGCTGATATTGCACACATCCTTGATGGTGTAAAAGCTGGCGATACAGTTGTAACTTCTGGCCAAGTACGCCTAAGTAACGGCGCCAAAGTTAAAGTTGTTGAAAGTGATGCAATCACTCCACCATCTGAAACACCTAAGCTGTAACTGGAGGCACAATGCGCTTTACTGATGTTTTTATTAAACGTCCAGTTCTAGCGGTATCCATCAGCTTTTTGATTGCTCTGCTTGGCTTACAAGCAATCTTCAAAATGCAGGTGCGTGAATACCCTGAAATGACGAATACCGTGGTGACAGTCTCAACTGGTTACTATGGTGCAAGTGCCGATCTTATCCAAGGCTTTATCACCCAGCCCCTCGAACAGGCTGTGGCTCAAGCGGATAACATCGATTATATGACATCTTCTTCTGTGCTAGGTAAATCTACGATTACCGTGAACATGAAGTTGAACACCGACCCGAATGCGGCATTGTCTGACATACTGGCCAAGACAAACTCGGTACGTTCTCAGCTACCTAAAGAGGCTGAAGATCCAACCGTAACTATGTCTACCGGTTCAACAACCGCTGTACTCTACATTGGTTTTACCAGTGACGAGTTGGTGTCGAGCCAAATTACCGACTATCTAGAGCGTGTAATCAACCCGCAGCTATTTACGGTTAATGGTGTATCTAAGGTTGATCTATATGGTGGTATGAAATACGCACTGCGCGTATGGCTAGACCCATCAAAAATGGCGGCGATTGGTCTGACTGCATCTGATGTAATGACAGTACTGAACGCTAACAACTACCAATCAGCTACGGGTCAAGCGACCGGTGAGTTCGTGCTTTACAACGGCAGTGCCGATACTCAGGTATCAAACACTGAAGAACTAGAGAATCTAGTAGTGAAAAGCGGAGAAGGTGAGATCATTCGCCTATCCGATATCGCGAAGGTTTCTCTTGAGAAAAGTCACGATGTTTACCGAGCAAGTGCTAACGGCCAAGAGGCGGTTGTAGCCGCGATAAATGCGGCGCCAAGTGCGAACCCTATCAACATCGCTGCTGATGTACTTGAACTTCTTCCTCAACTAGAGAAGAACCTACCAAGCAACATCTCAATGAACGTCATGTACGATTCAACCATTGCGATTAACGAGTCAATTCAAGAGGTTATTAAGACAATCCTTGAAGCGGCATTAATCGTATTGATAGTAATTACTTTATTCTTAGGTTCATTCCGAGCGGTACTGATCCCTATCATTACTATCCCACTGTCTTTGATTGGTGTGGCAATGGTAATGCAGGCAATGGGCTTCTCTTGGAATCTAATGACACTACTGGCAATGGTACTTGCCATCGGTCTAGTGGTAGATGATGCGATCGTAGTACTTGAGAACGTCGACAGGCATATCAAGCTCGGAGAGTCCCCTTTCCGCGCTGCGATCATCGGTACTCGTGAAATTGCGGTGCCTGTTATCGCAATGACACTCACGCTAGGTGCGGTATACGCTCCAATCGCGATGATGGGCGGTATCACGGGCTCACTATTTAAAGAGTTCGCATTAACCCTAGCCGGTTCTGTATTTGTATCAGGTATCGTGGCACTAACGCTGTCGCCAATGATGTGTTCAAAAATGCTGAAAGCTCACGCTGAGCCAAGCAAGTTTGAGCAGAAAGTTCATAGCGTGCTGGATGGCATGACTAACCGTTACGAGCGTATGCTTGGTGCGGTAATGCAACATCGTCCAGTATTTATTGGTTTTGCTATCATCGTATTTGCAAGTTTACCGTTGTTGTTCAAATTCATCCCTAGTGAGCTAGCACCTTCAGAAGATAAAGGTGTAATCATGTTGATGGGTACAGCACCGTCGAATGCAAACTTAGACTTCATGCAAAATACCATGAACGACGTAAACCAGATTCTGTCTGATCAGCCAGAAGTTGCTTACGCACAGGTATTTACAGGTGTGCCAAATGCAAACCAAGCATTTGGTATCGCGTCTATGGTTCCTTGGAGCGAACGTGAAGCAAGCCAATCAGACGTAGCAAACCGCGTTGGTAATTTGGTAAAAGATGTTCCAGGAATGGCGGTAACTGCATTCCAAATGCCAGAACTACCAGGTGCTGGTTCAGGCCTTCCAATTCAGTTTGTCATAACAACGCCAAACAGTTTTGAAAGCTTGTTCCAAATTACCACAGACATTCTGGCTGATGTATCTTCAAACCCGCTGTTCGTATATTCAGATCTCGACCTGAATTACGACTCAGCAACCATGAAGATCAACATCGACAAGGATAAAGCGGGCGCATACGGTGTGACCATGCAAGATATCGGTATCACGCTCGGTACCATGATGTCTGATGGCTACGTGAACCGTATAGACTTGAATGGCCGTTCTTACGAGGTTATTCCTCAAGTTGAACGTAAATTCCGTCTAAACCCTGAATCGATGAACAACTACTACGTACGTGCCGCTGATGGTAACGCCGTTCCTCTAGGCAGTTTGATTACGATTGATGTTGTGGCAGAGCCTCGCTCTCTTCCTCACTTCAACCAATTGAACTCGGCTACGATTGGTGCGGTACCGGCTCCAGGCGCTGCAATGGGTGATGCAATTGCGTGGTTTGAAGACACGGCAGCGAATAAGCTTCCAAGTGGCTACAACCATGACTACATGGGTGAAGCACGCCAATACGTAACAGAAGGTAGCGCACTTTACGCGACCTTTGGTTTAGCTCTGGCAATCATCTTCTTGGTATTGGCGATTCAGTTTGAATCACTGAAAGACCCACTGGTTATCATGGTATCTGTACCACTGGCGATCTGTGGTGCCCTAATAGCTCTGGCTTGGGGTGCGGCAACGATGAACATCTACTCGCAAGTTGGTTTGATCACCTTAGTCGGCCTGATTACCAAGCACGGTATCTTGATTTGTGAGGTAGCGAAAGAAGAGCAGCTGCACAATCAAAAAACTCGTATTGAAGCGGTAATGGAAGCAGCGAAGGTTCGTCTTCGCCCAATCCTGATGACAACCGCTGCGATGATCGCGGGTCTAATCCCACTGATGTACGCAAGTGGTGCGGGTGCGGCTCAGCGTTTCAGTATTGGTATCGTAATCGTTGCTGGTTTAGCAATTGGTACTCTCTTCACGCTATTTGTACTGCCTGTGATTTACAGCTACTTGGCTGAAAAACACAAACCTCTACCTGTATTTGTTGAAGACAAAGACCTAGAAAAACTAGCTCGCGTCGATGAAGCAAAAGCAGCGCACAGAGAATTAGCTGATAATAAGTAATCACTAAGTCGTAATAACAATAAAAAGGCTACTTCGGTGGCCTTTTTTTGTACGCCATAGGCGACATCGCAAGTGTGATTAAATAGAATAGTGGTAAATATTCAGGAGTTTTAATTGATATGTTTGATCCAAAAAAACTAGAGCAGATTGCTAAGCAGATCCACGATTCTATGCCTCAACCAGTAAAAGAGCTTGGTTCAGATGTAGATCAAAAAGTTCGCCAGGTTATCCAAGGCCAACTGAACAAGCTAGACGTTGTAAGCCGTGAAGAGTTTGATGTTCAAACACAAGTACTACTGCGCACTCGCCAAAAGCTGACTGAAATGGAACAAAAGCTAGCGGACTTAGAAGCAAAGATTGCCGACAAGTAAGCGTAAAGAAAGAAAACTGAAAGTCTACGAAGACTGAACAAACAATGTTCATTTTATTGATTTTTAAGACTTTGTTACTAAAAGCAAAAAGGCTTGGTCAACGGCGACCAAGCCTTTTTATTAGATGTTGTGTTGCTTATTTATAACTCCAACCTGTAAGGAGTTAGTGATACTGCTTCGCTTTTTCTGCAAATTTATCAGTATCTAAGCGACAAATTAACCGCCTACAGCGATACGCTTCATGTCGCTCATGTAGCTACGTAGCTCTTCACCAATGTACTCTACAGGGTGGTTACGGATAGCTTCGTTTACTTCAATTAGTTTAGCGTTATCAACTTGGTTAGATGTTTCACCTAGACCACGGCCGATTACGTCTGTTGCTACTGAAGGCATGAACTTCTCACGTAGTAGCGGTGTTGCTACGTTAGCGAATAGGTAGTTACCGTACTCAGCAGTATCAGAGATTACAACGTTCATTTCGTAAAGACGCTTACGAGCAACTGTGTTTGCGATTAGTGGAAGCTCATGTAGAGATTCGTAGTAAGCCGACTCATCGATGATGCCAGATGCTGTCATTGCTTCGAATGCTAGCTCAACACCGGCGCGAACCATAGCAACCATTAGGATACCGTTGTCGAAGTACTCTTGCTCTGAGATTTCTACGTCAGAAGCTGGGTAGTTTTCGAATGCTGTTTCGCCTGTCTCTTCACGCCAGCCTAGTAGGTTCACGTCATCGTTCGCCCAGTCAGCCATCATTGTGCTAGAGAAGTGACCAGAGATGATGTCATCCATGTGCTTGTTGTAAAGCGGACGCATTAGGTCTTTTAGCTCTTCAGAAAGCTCAAACGCTTTAACTTTAGCTGGGTTAGACAGACGGTCCATCATGTGAGTTACGCCACCGAACTTAAGTGCTTCAGTAATCGTTTCCCAACCGTATTGTAGAAGTTTACCTGCGTAGCCTGGTTCGATGCCATCAGCAATCATCTTCTCGTAAGATACGATAGAACCGGCTTGTAGCATGCCACATAGAATTGTTTGCTCACCCATAAGGTCAGATTTAACTTCAGCTACGAATGAAGACTCTAGGCAACCAGCACGGTGACCACCAGTACCTGCAGCCCAAGCTTTAGCGATATCCCAGCCTTCGCCTTTAGGGTCATTTTCTGGGTGAACAGCGATCAGTGTTGGAACACCGAAACCACGCTTGTACTCTTCACGTACTTCAGAACCTGGGCACTTAGGTGCAACCATTACAACGGTAAGGTCAGCACGTAATTGCATGCCTTCTTCAACAACGTTGAAACCATGAGAGTAACCAAGAGCAGCACCTTCTTTCATTAGAGGCATTACTGTCTCAACAACATTAGTGTGTTGCTTGTCGGGAGTAAGGTTAATAACTAGGTCTGCTTGAGGGATTAGCGTTTCGTAGCTACCAACTACAAAGCCGTTTTCG
This sequence comes from Vibrio tasmaniensis 1F-187, assembly GCF_000272405.2. Taxonomy (GTDB): domain Bacteria; phylum Pseudomonadota; class Gammaproteobacteria; order Enterobacterales; family Vibrionaceae; genus Vibrio; species Vibrio tasmaniensis_A. Next base: position 1,381 of record NZ_AJZM02000049.1, on the reverse strand, counting down.
TCAGCATTCTTGAATGATTGACGCTTCTCATCAATTGCAGCTTGGCGTAGAGCGTAAGATACGTCTAGACCAGAATCACGCATGTTTAGACCTTGGTTCAGGCCTTGAGCACCACAGCCAACAATGACGATCTTCTTACCTTCAAGGTATTCAGCTTCAGTCGTAAATTCTTCACGATCCATGAAACGGCAGCGACCTAATTGGTCTAGTTGCTCACGAAGGTTTAATGTATTGAAATAGTTAGCCATTGTAGGGCACTCCTTTAAAAATAAGTCCGTAAGGTCGATATCTCTCTATCGAATGACTTCATACTAAAACAGACACTCCGTTGCTGAAAGTGATATATTCACAATTAGTTATTGCAATAAATGCAACATGGAAACGATCGCAAAACATGAACATAAAATCTCTACAATTATTTATACATTTATGTGATAGCAAGAGTTTCAGCAAAACAGCTGCGGCTATGCACGTCAGTCCTTCAGCACTTAGTCGTCAGGTACAAAAGCTTGAAGAAGAAACGGGGCAAGAATTACTTATCAGAGATAACCGCAGTGTTGATCTCACTCCAGCAGGAAAGCACCTATTGCCAGTAGCATTAAGCATCGTTGGAGAGTGGCAGCAATACAATCTTCACCTGAAAGGTGGTGAGCAAGAACTTAAAGGTGAAATCCGCATATTTTGCTCGGTAACGGCTAGTTACAGCCACCTACCTGAGCTCATAACCGAATTCAGAGCTATTCATCCGTACATTGAATTTAAGCTCTCTACAGGCGATCCGGCTCAATCCATCGACAAGATTTTAAATGATGAAGCAGATATTGCTATCTCAGCGAAGCCAGACATTCTTCCTTCAAGATTAGAGTTCGAAACCATCAGCGATATACCACTGTCAGTCATCATCCCATCCGGTGTGAGTAGTTTTAGCCAGCAGCTGCAATCAGAGAAACCAAACTGGAATGAAGTACCTTTTATCATCCCAGAAGCAGGTACTGCACGAGAACGTGCGAACGCATGGTTCAAAAAGATGAAGATAAAGCCCAACATTTACGCTCAGGTATCAGGTCATGAAGCAATCGTAAGTATGGTTGCTCTTGGCTGTGGGGTTGGTATCGCTCCAGACGTTGTAATCAACAACAGCCCTGTGAGAGATAAAGTCGATCGTTTAAAAATAGAACCAATCAAACCCTTTGAATTAGGTGTCTGCTGTAAACGATCTCAACTTGAGAACTCATTGATTAGAGCGTTCTGGCAGGTAGCCGAAGGAAAGTATCTCCCTGACTAGTTAACTTTAAATATGCTGGTTAAGAAAATAATAGAGAGCACATTAGTGCTCTTTTTGTTTTTCATAAACGATATGTCTCGTCCTAAAATACGTTGA
>NZ_AJZM02000048.1 GCF_000272405.2 Vibrio tasmaniensis 1F-187 | reverse complement strand
ATAGGTTTAAATTGTTAAAGAGCGCTAGCGTTTTGTGACTTACATCTCAGTCGCTAGGGGTGCGTACTATACCTGCACCACTTAGAGAGTCAAGGGTTATTTTCAAACTCTTATTCTCTACCGATTTCGCAGCGTGACTTTCGTCTCACTCCTTGTCGGTGAGGCGGCATTATAGAGAGTTCGATATAGAGCACAAGAGCTTTTTTAAATAAAAGTTTTGTTCGCCTAAAAAGCCACCAGATCCGCATTTTTCGAATAAAAACTAAACATTTGAGACGTATCACAGCAATACATTGGCAAAATGGAAGCCATGAACGTAAGATTCATGTGTCTATTTTGTTAATGGTAGATGCGTATATTTCGTTTATTAATATGTAGTATTCCGATATGAACTCAAAAAAATTGATGTTGTTAATTGTCGCGCTAGCTGTATTGGGCGGCATTGTTTTCTCTCAGGTAGATATATCGCCTGCAATTACCTTTATCCTTGGTGTCTTGGCTTCCGCTTTTGTTGTTAATTTTTCAAGCACCAACTCAAAATCAGAGTCAGAACCTAAGGCTTCAACAAAAACACTTTATGTGGGTAACCTTCCATACAAAGCGAATGAATCACATGTACGTGAATTGTTCTCTGAATATGGTGAAGTATTTGCTGTACGTTTAATGAAAGACAAACGTACTGGTAAAAGAAGAGGTTTTGGATTTGTTGTTATGGCAAGTAATGATGTGAATCATGCTATTTCAGAACTTAACGATAAAGATTACATGCAACGTACTTTAAAAGTACGCGTTGCAAACGATCCTAAACATCCAGAAACGGACGAAGCTGAGCTGAGCTAAACCCTAACTGCTTCAGCATACTATTTAGTGCACTTTCTTTTTTAGGAAGTGCACTACAAAAAGCCTCACGCACTCCCCCTTCTTCAGTGCTGCTCTCTAAATCCAATAAATCTTGAACCCGCTTAGCAATAGCCTTACCTGAATCAATCAACATCACGTTTTTACCTAGCACTTGCTGAATCTCTGATTTGATCAGTGGAAAATGAGTGCACCCTAAAACAGCCACATCAATTGTGTTGATCATTGGTTGAAGGATTTGCCGTAGCTCTTCAAGGTTAATCGCCTCACCTCTTAGTTTATCTTCGGCCATATCCACCAGCTGAGTCGAACCTAAAAGCTCAACTCTTTTATTACTAGAGAAGTTTTTGATGAGCTCGTGTGTGTATTCACGAGTAATCGTTGCGGGTGTCGCAATAAGACCAACGGCTTTATTGGCAAGTAGGGATGCTGGTTTGATTGCCGGAACAACCCCGACAATAGGGATTGGGTTATTTGCCCTTAGTGTAGGCAACACAATTGTACTTGCTGTATTGCAGGCTATCACCACAATATCAATAGCGTGGCTAGCCACAAAACTGGCGACGATGCTTTGAACTCTGTGGATAAGGACTTGCTGGTCTAGCTCACCGTATGGGTAAGCCTCGTTATCGAATACATAAGTATAGTTATGATTCGGTAGTAACTGGCTTATCTCTTTATATACGGACAGGCCGCCAACTCCAGAATCAAAGATCAATATGTTTTTTTGTATGCTTTCCGACACAACCATTACCTGTAATAAGTTCCGTTGCAATGATACCCCTTCACTTAGTTTTCGCCAATCATCACTCTACATAATGCAGGCTCGGTAGCGTTGATGCACAAAGCGCTCACCCTGCTCTACATTTTCCAGCTCTATGTTAAGCTTTCCTTTAAAGCATGGCGCTGACGTGACTAAAGTATGAAACTCACCATCTTCGCCGCATGGGTCGACGTGACTCGGTAAACTGCCGATTAGCTCAAGCGTGTATTCTTTCCCGCAATAGCTCATGTCTAATACATCGGTATCGACCGTGACGAGAAAGGTTTCGATTCCTCTCTCTATTATTTCACTCGCAAGTGCCTGACTGCTCTCTCCCATTAAGGGAAACACACACTCCCAACCAGCTGGCTCTATATAACTTCTTCGGTAATCGGCAATGCCATTACAGAACATATCTCCAAACGCGACCGCATCGATTGATAAGCTAGAATCTTTAAGTGCCGAGACAATCGTACTTTGGTAAACCTCATTACTTGGGAAGACTTCCGGTAGCTCAATCATGATTAATGGTAAACCGACCAATCGAGCTTGCATTGCAACTACCTCAATAGGAGTTACCTGGAAAGGAACTTCATCTCCAACATACGTAGTATACAGAGCAACAACTTCATACTCGGTGCTTTCAAGTAGCCGCTCTAACGTTAACGTAGAGTCTTTACCTGACGACCAACTTATGACGACTTTCTTTTTCATTGATATATCCAATAAGAAAAAACCGCCCGAAGGCGGTTTAGTTGTTAATTAGAACTGGTAGTCAGCGTTTATAAAGAAACTTCTTTCTTGTGTTTCATACCCTTTGGCTAACGTGTAATCTTTATCAAAAAGGTTAGCAATACGCCCTCTCATTGTGAAATGATCCGTCACAAAGTAGCTCGCAGCTATATCTACTAGCGAGTACTCATCTAACTCAGCATTGCCGCTATCCATACGTTTACCTTGATATAAATAACTCAAGTCCGCCTGCCAGTTGTCCGCAAAATACGTCACGTTCCACTTAGCATTTTGTTTCGCTCTACGTAAAAGTTGAGAACCATCGCTTTTATCTGTCGGGTCCATAAAGTCAAGGCTAACTTGGTGAGAAAAACTTCCTGTATCGAATTCTCCCGATAGTTCTAAGCCTTTAATTTCAGCGACACCAATGTTTTTTGATGGCCATCCAACTATCATGTTTTTAATATCATTTTTGTAAGCCGATACTCTCCAATCAACCAATGATTGATGGGCTTCGAACGCGACTTCATAGTTTTTTGACTCTTCAGGTTTCAGCGTTGGGACACCTGAGCCCGGCCAATATAGTTGATTAAATGTCGGTGCTTTAAATGCCGTACCAGCATTAGCCGTCACGCGATAATTAGCTGCTAACCAATATCCTAAACCCGCTTGCCATGTAGTATTCTTGCCGTAGCGTTGGTTATCGTCACCGCGTAAAGCTAATTCAGCTTGTACGGCTTGGTTGTCATAAAAGCCACTAACATATAGCGAGTTATTCGTGCGAGATTTCTCGGCATAGTCTTTTGAGGACTCTGATACGTCATCTTTAGACCAATCAAGGCCCGCACCAATAGAAACTTCATTGTTCACAGTGAATAAATTTGTGAAAGCAACGGCCTGGTGGTCCGTTTGATAAGTACTTTTGTAGTAATAATCTTTACTAGAATCTTGAGCTTTACTTAAAGAAAAGTTGCTCGACAACGTTTCTCCAGTATAACTAAGACGGCCAATTGCACTGTAAAGTGTCTGATCTTTTGTAGCATTTTTCGGATCGTACTCTGTTTCACCATCCGAGTAAGTAGAATTAAACTTAAGCTTAAACTCGTCATTCAGCTTATGAGTTATCGCAAGTGCTAGCTCAGTCACTTCATGTCCATCTGCGTCTTGATCACCTGCTGAGTTTTGAACAGAAAACCCATCAGTCTCTGCTCGCTTTACAGCTACAGAACCACTTGTCGAGTCTGTAATATTACCAGACACTGCCACACTGCCTTTTTTGTATGAATCAGATCCAAACCCTACGCTAACTTTTGCTTCTGAACTTGATGTGTCTGTAATAATATTAATTACACCACCAATCGCATCGGCTCCATAAATTGCAGCTCGAGGACCACGCACAAACTCAATGCGCTGAACACCAACTAGTGGAATAGCAGCAAAATTTGCTCCTCCTGATGTTGCACTTGCTGTTTTTACGCCATCAATCAGTACTAAGATGTGGTCAGAGTTAGTACCTCTAACAAAAACACTCTGCTTTTGTCCGTAGCCGCCGTTGCTCGCTACCTGAATACCAGGTAAACGACGTAGTACTTCGTAAATATCATTAGCTTGAATCGCTTCAATCTCTGCTCGAGTAACAACTACAACAGGTAACGTTGTACTTTGAGTGCTTTGCTCAAAACGGTTAGCCGTAACGACCATGGTTTCGTCAGCAGATGCTTCTTGTGCGTGTAAATTGGAGATAGGTGAAAGCAGCGATGCTACAGCAACCGCTAAAATGGATTTGTTCATGTTGTGATCCTAAATCGCGTAAAGTCCTACCAAACCACATTTTATGGTTTGGCCGCTGGCAGGTATTCGGACTCAAGAGCACAACCTTATGGTTACCTAATATTCGACTTCCCACAAAATGCTATTTGCAGTGTCTTTGAATACTCGTTCTCTCTTACCGCTGCGCGTCAGTTCTGGATTTTCACCAGATTCCCTCTTCAGCCATCTATACATCCACATGGCACCAGCTTGCCGGAAATAGTATTGACCTATGAATCATTTGTCTAGTCTAAGATAGTTATAAGCTATAGTTTTCGTCGTCTATTTAAACTGAATGGCTCTCAACACTGGACAAGCGCCTGTGATTGAATAAAATCTGCGCTCTTGATTTAAAAGCACGATAGCAAAAGGCATAACAATGGCGAATTTAGAAGTAAACCCGCAACGCTACCAAGAACAACTGGCAGAAAAGACTGAGCGTCTTACTGAAATGTTCTCAGAATATAATGTGCCTGAGCTGGAAGTGTATGAATCTCCAGAACAACACTACCGTATGCGTGCAGAGTTCCGCGTGTGGCATGAAGGTGACGATATGTATTACGTCATGTTCAATCAAGAAACTAAAGAAAAATACCGTGTCGACCAATTCCCAGCGGCTAGCCGCCTGATCAACGACCTAATGCCTCTATTAACGGATGCAATGAAGGACAACCACTCTCTACGCCACAAACTATTCCAAGTAGACTTCCTTTCTACATTAAGCGGCGAGATTTTGGTGTCACTGCTTTACCACCGCCAATTAGGTGAGCAGTGGATTCAAGATGCTAAAGCACTTAAGCAGCAATTAAACGATGAAGGTTTTAACCTAAACCTGATCGGCCGTGCGCGTAAGATGAAAATCGTGCTGGACCGCGACTACGTTATTGAAAAGCTAGATGTGAATGGTGATAGCTACATCTACCAGCAAGTTGAGAACAGCTTTACTCAACCAAACGGTAAAGTAGCAGAGAAAATGTTGGAGTGGGCAGTCGACTGTACTCAAGACAGCAAAGGCGACTTGCTTGAACTTTACTGTGGTAACGGTAACTTCTCACTAGCATTGGCACAGAACTTCGAACGTGTACTGGCAACAGAACTAGCGAAGCCGTCAGTAGAATCTGCGCAATACAACATCGCAGCCAACAAGATTGAAAATGTTCAGATCATCCGCATGTCTGCGGAAGATTTTACCGTAGCAATGGAAGGCAAGCGTGAATTCCGTCGTCTACAGCAAGCGAACATCGATCTTAAGAGCTACAACTGCAACACTATCTTTGTTGATCCACCGCGTTCAGGTATGGATGTTGATACTTGTAAGATGGTTCAAGGCTACGAGCGCATCATGTACATCTCTTGTAACCCTGAGACATTGAAAGAGAACCTAGACATTCTAAGCGAAACACACGATATCACTCGTTTTGCTCTATTTGACCAGTTCCCATACACGCACCATATGGAAGCAGGTGTGTTCCTAGAGCGTAAAGCGTAAACCTCGCTCTCTAAGTCGAAGCTAAGCAGCAGATACAAAAAAACGAGCCAATTGGCTCGTTTTTTTATTTATAGATTGGTTTAAGCGGTTTTACCGATAAAGCCTAGCTTCTTACCTACCCAAGCGAGCAGTAGCATCGCGACGATAATCGCAAAGAAGTTTGAACCTGCATCAGGGTGTTGTGCTTTCACAAAAGCCGAGTGGCCAAATGCACCTACAAAGAAACAAGCTAAACCCACTAACGGAATATCTTCAGATACTGGATTTGTTAGGTATTCTTGGTATAGCGCTTGTACAGCCAACACTAAAGCAATCAGCGGGAAAATAGAGAAGCCCACTTCGCTCATTGTTACCCAAGATAACAGTGCATCACCACACACACCTGCTACAACAGCAAGTACGAGTGTCTTTCTTTCAGAACCACGGTTTACAGTATTATTTTCATTCGACATTATTCAATCCCGCCTTTTAATCGGTTACGTTCACGTTCTTTACGATACCAAAAAGCTCCTTTGGCCATCATTCGCAATTGCATGATCAAACGCTCAGCCAATTCATCTCGCTGACGTCGATCTAAATCTAATGCTTCTGCCCCTGAGTTAAAAACCAAGATGACGGAGGCTTCCGCTTGAGTAAAAGCTTCGTCTCTTGTCATTCCTGTTGTGATTAAATATTCGGTTAACTCAGCAGAGAAATGCTGTATCTCACGAGCTACCGCTGCACGAAACTCAAATGAAGTTCCTGAGCGCTCCCGCAATAACAGTCTGAATACGTTTGGGCTGCTTTCAATGAATTCCATAAAGGTTTCAACCGATGTGCGAATCACGCTGCCTTCTTTTACTATGCGTTGCCTAGCTTGACGCATCAACTGACGCAACAATAAGCCACCTTCATCGACCATGGTTAAGCCAAGCTCATCCATGTCTTTGAAATGGCGATAAAAGGAAGTCGGAGCTATTCCAGCCTCACGAGCGACTTCTCTCAAGCTTAGATTAGAAAAACTACGATCGGCACTGAGTTGGCTAAATGCCGCATCGATTAAGCTACGACGAGTCTTTTCTTTTTGCTGTGCGCGAATGCCCATTGGTTTCATACTTTATCAACATCTTCTTTTACAGCCTAAACAGGCATGTCTAATACTCTATTCAATATAACGCGAATCACTTACTTATATAAGGCACTCTGGTTATATAAGACACTAAACACACCTCTTTGTTCACGTATCGAAGTAAATACGTTCAAAGAAAACATTTCAATATCCGCACCGTCATTTGGAGACATACGACATACCAAATATTATTTTTTCAGTAGCATGACGTGATCTCACCGACTCTCTGATGCCCTTTTCATGTACCCAAGAACAGAATCAGTTAAAATCTCGCTAAAGCAATGTTAATCAAATATAACAAGGAAGATATCTATGTCGCACTCCAACCACTTTGATGTAATCGTAATTGGTAGTGGCCCCGGAGGAGAAGGGGCAGCGATGGGATTAACCAAAGCCGGGTTGAACGTTGCTATCATTGAAAAAGAGAGCAGCGTTGGTGGTGGTTGTACCCACTGGGGGACTATTCCTTCCAAAGCACTGCGTCATGCCGTAAGTCGTATTATTGAATTCAACAGTAACCCTCTGTTTTGTCAGAACAATAAAAGTATCCACTCAACATTTTCCAATATTCTGGGGCATGCTAAATCGGTCATCGACAAACAGACTCGCTTGCGCCAAGGTTTCTACGATCGCAACCAATGCACGTTAGTCTTCGGTACTGCACGTTTTATCGATACCCACACGATCTCCGTAATGCAAAGCGACGGTACTGAAGAACACTACAGCGCAGACAAATTTGTTATCGCGACAGGTTCTCGTCCTTATCAGCCAGACAACGTCGACTTCATGCATGAACGTGTCTACGACAGTGATTCGATTCTTTCTCTGAAACACGACCCACAACACATCATCATCTATGGTGCTGGTGTTATCGGCTGTGAATATGCCTCTATATTTCGCGGTTTAGGCGTTAAAACCGATCTCATTAATACTCGCGATCGCCTGTTGTCCTTCTTAGATAACGAAACCTCAGATGCACTTTCTTACCACTTCTGGAACAGTGGTGTTGTTATTCGTAACGATGAGACCTTTGAGAAAATTGAAGGAACAGATGATGGTGTAATCATTCATCTAGAGTCAGGTAAAAAAATGCGTGCCGATTGCCTACTGTATGCCAATGGTCGAACGGGTAATACTGATAAACTGAACCTTGGTGCGGTTGGCTTAGAAGCGGACTCTCGTGGACAAGTATCAGTCAACAGCAACTACCAAACCAGTGTTGAACATGTTTACGCTGTCGGTGATGTGATTGGGTATCCTAGCCTAGCAAGTGCTGCTTATGACCAAGGTCGATTTGTGGCCCAAGCCGTGGTGAAAGGTGAAGCAGAACGACACCTTATCGAAGACATCCCAACAGGTATCTACACCATTCCTGAGATCAGCTCTGTCGGTAAAACCGAGCAAGAGCTTACTGCAGCTAAAGTACCGTATGAAGTGGGACGTTCTTCATTCAAGCACTTAGCTCGCGCTCAAATTGCAGGTAAAGATATTGGTAGCTTGAAGATACTTTTCCATCGTGAAACTAAAGAGATTTTAGGTATCCACGTGTTTGGTGAACGTGCCGCTGAAATCATTCACATTGGTCAGGCGATCATGGAACAAAAAGGTGAAGCCAACACCATCGAATACTTTGTGAATACTACCTTTAACTATCCGACGATGGCCGAGGCGTATCGCGTCGCAGCGCTTAACGGACTTAACCGTTTGTTCTAAACAAAGAACCAACAGGACTATTTGACCACCTGTAGGCCAAATACATAAACAGCAAGCCATGAGCTTGCTGTTTTTATTTTTTGTTCCCTGAACTAAGCTATGCAAGCTAAGCGAGAAACTCTCCTTTCTTCCACTGAGAAACAAATAAAACACCAAGACCAATCCCACGCATCGCCATAAAGCTCAACATTGCTAGCCACAGCGCATGGTTATCAAAACCTGATGCTAAGTAGAAAATTACGAAGAAACTGCAGGTCGCAACAAACATACTGTTACGCATATCTTTGCCTTTGGTTGCGCCCACGAAGATACCGTCCAGCAAGAAGCACCACATTGAAACCAGTGGCATTGCGATCAACCAAGGCAGATACACCTCAGCTTGGCTTTTTACATCTGGGATGGTGGTGATCATATTAATTAGATTAGACCCAGCGATCGCGAACACTATGGTTAGAACCAAACAAATATTGAAGCTCCAGAAAAAGGTACCAATCAACGACTGATTTAATTCATCTTTATCTTTCGCGCCTATCGCTTTACCGACCATCGCTTCCATTGCGTAAGCAAAACCATCCATCCCATAAGAGATGATCATCAAGAAACTCATCAACACTGCATTGGCCGCAACAACATCATCACCAAAGCTTGCACCTTGGAAGGTCATGAAAGTGAAAGTCGCTTGTAGGCATAGTGAACGAAGGAAGATATCGCGATTCAGTTTTACGAAACGACTCAAACCTTGGCTGGTTTTCTTAAGCAGCTCCCATGGCGATGGTAACTGCTTCTTCACCCAGATTCGGTAAACACAAATCAGGCCAAATGTTAAACCGGCATAATCAGCCATTACAGATGCCAATGCTGCGCCTTCCACTTGCCAGCCGAGGCCAATCACAAATACGATATCTAAAACGATGTTGGTGATATTAGTAATGATCACCATCCACATGGGTGCTTTGGCATTTTGGGTTCCGAGTAACCAACCTAACAGCACAAAGTTAGTCAACGCAGCAGGCGCACTCCATGCTCGGATAGAGAAATATTGCTGACCATAGTGTTTCACTTGGTCACTGGCACTACTCAGAGAGAAAACCGCATCAGCAACAAAGCTATGCAATAGCAAGAAGAAACCAGCAAACCCTAGTGCCATGGTCACGCCTTGCACAAAGACTAAACCAAGTTGCTTGCCATCGTTAGCCCCATAAGATTGCGCGGCCAGTCCCGTCGTCGACATTCGTAAGAAACCGAGCAGCCAAAAGGTCACGCTGATCATTGTGCCACCCAGCGCCACACCACCTAAATACCAAGAATGCTCTAAGTGACCGATAACCGCAGCATCGACTAAGCCCAACAGTGGAACCGTAATATTAGAAAGAACCATCGGGATCGCGAGTAACAGCACTTTTTTGTGCATCGCCTGATTGGATAACGTTTGAAAAATAGTTTGGGGATTAAATAACTTCACGATCACCTCTTAGATTAGAGGCGATAGTTTAACCTAGTGAGTGGGCTTTCACTATGGTGTGGGGAGGCGCTTGCCTTTTATCGATAACGAATAGCTATAACGAGGCAAGTATTCAGATACCTGCCAACAGAACCGCTAGCACTACCACTTAACAAGCACTAACTGCGGCGTTAAACGCTTTTTGACCTGAGAGATTTTACAAAGAAGTCGCTGCCACAATTTCCAACGATTACACTGCTGGTCAAGTGGAGAAAACGCTTTTACCCACTGAGCCCATGGCAGCCAATTAAGGACGCTGTCTATCGGAGAAGATAAGCCATGTGCGTATTTTCCAGAACCGAGCTTTTGCCCCAGTGCACTAGAGCTTTTATCTCCAGCTAACACTAAACACGCATGTGCGTGGGTAAAATAACGGCTCAAAGATTGAATAAAGTTCGCCGTCTGTTGTTCATTGCAATCCAACAGAGCATGTTCACACACCACCATCACCGAAGCTTGTTCTGGAATATTAAGTTCATCCAACCAAGTCAGGTCATCCACCGAGCCACACTCTAGACGATAGCGTTCATTCTTGTGGAACAGGCGTTGTCGCCAAACTAGGTTCTCGGTTACATCTAGCTCAACCCAATGACAGCGGCCGTTATCTAAACGGTAGAAACGGGTATCAAGCCCTGCTCCTACGTTAATAATCCAAGCATCTGGGTTATGAGATAAAAACTGTTGAACTTGAGAGTCACAAAGTTGAGTCAGTGTCGCGTAAAGGAGTTGTTGTTGGTCGAGTTCGCCGGTAAGGCATTCAGGTGCGAGTTGGCAACGCTTGCAGGCTTGTGCTGCAATAGGGTCATAAACAAGACCGTCATCGGCTAGACTTTCGCGGCTGCGAAACCAAAGGTGTTGAACAAGATTCGTCGGTACTTGGAATTCTTGATGTGCTGACCCGAGATCAGAAGAAGCCTTTTGATCATAGGTGTGCGACTTACGAATAAGCGGCTTCATTTGAGGTTTGGTTGGGTTTGGCATCATCATCTTCCTTGTATCTCGACAAAGAAGATGATAATGAATATCAATTACAATAACAAGTTATTGAGAGTAAATATCAATAAGCTGTTTGCACTGACTACATCCAGTCCGTGTTACGAATAATACCAACTGCAAGTCCTTCAATAGACAAGTGTTGGGATTCTAAGTCCACGTGAATTGGAGAAAACTCTTCATTTTCAGCATGCAACAGAACGGTAGAACCTTTGCGCTCTAGGCGTTTTACCGTTACATCATCGTCGACACGAGCCACGACAACTTGTCCATCACGCACGTCTTGTGTTTTATGCACGGCCAGTAAATCGCCATCCATAATACCGATGTCTTTCATACTTTCGCCATTTACGCGAAGTAAGAAGTCAGCTTGTGGCTTAAACATACCTGGGTCAACTTGGTAATGCATTTCTACATGCTCTTGAGCCAAAATAGGCTCGCCAGCGGCAACCTGACCGATTAATGGTAAACCTTGCTCTTCATTCGCTGCATCTTCAAGCAAAATACGAATACCGCGAGACGCACCCGGGATAATCTCAATCGCTTCTTTACGAGCAAGAGCTTTCAAATGTTCTTCTGCAGCATTTGCAGAGCGGAAGCCAAGTTCACGTGCGATTTCTGCACGAGTCGGTGGCATACCGCAATCTTCGATCTTACTTTTGATAAGGTCAAAAACTTGTTGCTGGCGGGGCGTTAACGGCTTCATGATTCACCTGTCTTTTTATACAGTTGACTGTGAGTATATCCAGTAACTGAACAAAAGCAAAGCAATTGGTTGTTTTTAGTTCATTTTTAGCGAATTACAAAAATAAGATCTCTAACCACACGTAACCAGCTAATACTAAACAGATAAAAACGGCAGCTGAGCCAACATCTTTCGCCATCCCAGAAAGCTCATGATGTTCGCTACCGATTCGGTCAACGACCGCTTCAATCGCGGTATTAATCAACTCGACAACCATCACCAACACGACGGCTGAAATCATTAAGATTCGCTCAACTTGGTTTACATCTAAGTAGAACGCCAACGGAATAAGCACTGCGGCCATAAAGACTTCTTGTCGAAATGCAGCCTCGTTTTTAAACGAGCTCGTGATGCCTTGCCATGAAAAGCCCGCCGCTTTGACGATACGTTTGAATCCGGTGTTTGATTTTTTGGTCATTTTTAACTCTATACTCAATCAGTCGATGAATGATTTTCCACAAACTTAACGGCAATATGACTATTTCCATTAAAAGGTTAGACCAGTTTCTGGTATTCTTGCATCGATTAAATTTACGCCTAGGCTTATCCCTATTTCACTCATAGGATTTATCCTCTCATTATAGAAATAGAGATACGCTTGAGCACATTGAAATAACTATTGAGGCAGTGAACCTATATGTCTTCTGGACAATCTTTTTCACGTTCATTAATGAAGCTACCTTTATCCCTATTGGTAAAGAGCACATCAATCCCTTCAAACCCTGTAGAGGATTTGAACATTGATTTGAGCAAACCGATTGTATACGCCTTACCGTTTCGCTCAAGTGTAGACATTCTTACATTGCAAAAACATGCACTTGAACTAGGGTTGCCTGATCCGTTGAGCAAACTTGAAATCAATGGCAAATCACTGCAACGCTACGTTTTTATCTCTTCTCGCAAAACTCTACTGCAAGACGATGATTATGTACCAAGCTCATCAATTGAAGTCTTCTCTGAACTGCTTTCACTGCATGCTGAAGACTCTGAGCTCGACGTTCAAGTTATCCCTGCCACCGTATTGTGGGGTCGTAAACCTGGTAAAGAGAATAACCAGAAGCCTTACCTACAAGCAATGAACGGCTTAGAGAAATCGAAAGCTGTATTGCTAGCAGGTCGTGACTGTCTGGTTCGCTTTAGCCCAGTGGTATCTCTACGATACATGGCTAACTCACACGGTACCGACAGCACCATCGCGCATAAACTGGCGCGCGTGGCACGCATTCACTTCTCTCGTCAAAAGCTTGCAGCATCGGGTCCAAACCTACCAAGCCGCCAAGCTCTGTTCGACCGCCTGCTAAAGTCAGAAGCAATCAAAAAGGCGATAGAAGATGAAGCTGAATCAAAAAATATTTCCATAGAGAAAGCGAGCAAAGAAGCTCAAGACATCATGGATGAGATCGCAGCTAACTTCTCTTACTCGCTGATTAAACGCGGTGAGAAGATTCTTGGTTGGTTGTGGAATAAGTTGTACCAAGGCCTGCATATTAGCAACGCTTCAACCGTTCGTAAGCTGGCTCAAGATGGTCACGAGATCGTTTATGTACCTTGTCATCGTAGTCACATGGATTACTTACTGCTTTCTTATGTACTTTATCATGAAGGCATGGTGCCTCCGCACATCGCAGCAGGTATCAACCTGAACTTCTTCCCTGCCGGCCCTATTTTCCGTCATGGTGGTGCGTTCTTTATTCGTCGTAGCTTCAAAGGCAACAAATTGTACTCGACTATTTTCCGCGAATACCTAGCGGAATTATTCGCTAAAGGTTACTCGGTAGAATACTTCAGTGAAGGTGGTCGCTCTCGTACAGGTCGTCTATTGCAGGCGAAAACCGGCATGCTCGCGATGACAATCCAAGCCATGCTGCGCGGCATGAACCGTCCGGTGACTTTGGTTCCTGTATACATCGGCTATGAGCACGTAATGGAAGTCGCGACCTACGCGAAAGAACTTCGTGGTAAGCGTAAAGAGAAAGAAAACGCGAGTCTAGTGATTCGTACAATTCGTAAGCTGCGTAACTTTGGTAAAGGCTACGTGAACTTCGGTGAGCCAATTCAGCTTAACCAATATCTGAACGAACATGCTCCTGAGTGGACTAAAGATATCGACCCAATGGGAACCAGCAAACCACAATGGATGAACCCGGTGGTTAATGACTTGGCAACCAAAATGATGACGCACATTAACGATGCGGCAGCGACCAATGCCCTGACTCTTTGTGCAACGGCACTATTGGCTTCAAGACAGCGCGCATTGTCTCGTGACTCTTTGGTTTCTCAGATCAACTGCTACCTGTCTTTACTTAAGAATGTGCCTTATTCAGGTACATTCACAGTGCCTAAAGACAGCGCTGAAGACTTAGTAAAACACGCAGAGTCATTGAACAAGTTCTTAATTGAATCAGACACTATGGGCGACATCATTTCGCTTGATCGTCACCAATCGATTCTGATGACCTACTATCGTAATAACATCATTCACTTGTTTGCATTGCCATCATTGATCGCTCAGATGACCATTCGTCAGCACGGTTTATCAATCGACGCTATTCAAGAAAATGTTGCAGCTATCTACCCATTCTTAAAGAAAGAGTTATTTTTAAGCTACGACGAAGATCAGCTTGAAAGCGTGGTTGCGAACATCATTGATGAGCTAGTCGGTCAAGGCATGCTTGTTGTGTCGAACAACCAAGTAACGATCAACCAGTCAAACAGCCAAGCACTGATGCTACTAGGCCGTACGATTTCAGAAACGCTCCAGCGCTACTCAATTGCTCTGAACCTATTGGCAGAGAATCCTGATCTAGATAAGTCAGACCTTGAGCAGAAGAGCCAAGACATCGCACAGCGACTGGGTCGCCTACAAGGTATCAACGCACCGGAGTTCTTCGATAAAGGCGTGTTTGCGTCGATGTTCGCAACTCTGAAACAGCAGCAATATCTGGATAACGATGGTAACTGTGATTTAGAAAAGACTCAGCAATTCGCTAAACTTCTCTACTCAATGCTTTACCCTGAAGTACGTTTGACGATTCAAGAGAGTATCCACCAAGCAGAATAATCTCTTGGTTAGCATTCACTTTAATCACTAGACTGAACACGATCAAAAAAGGCACCCAATGGGTGCCTTTTTCTTTAGCGTTCGTTTACTTGTAAAGTTGATGCTTACCAGAAGGTAATGAACAAGCCTACAGTCACCGCCATTCCAACATAGTTATTGTTCAAGAAGGCTTGGAAGCAAAGGTCTCGATCGCGGTGACGCATCAGATGCTGTTGATACACGAACAAGCTTCCCGAAACTAACAGTGCCCAGTAGAAAGTATCACCGAGTTGGTAGTGCATGCCCAATGCAATCAACATCGCCAGTGTAACTAACTGCAGCGCGCCAACCATAAGCTTATCAAAACGACCAAACAGAATAGCCGTCGACTTGATGCCAATCTCCAAGTCATCATCTCGGTCAACCATCGCATATTGCGTGTCGTAGGCTATCGTCCACAACGCATTAATCACGAAGATAAACCACACAATGCTTGGCAGTTCATTGGTTTGCGCCGCCCAAGCCATTGGTATTGCCCAACTGAAAGCCAATCCGAGAAACAACTGTGGAAGGTGTGTAAAACGCTTCATGAAAGGATAAATGAACGCGAGACCAACCCCAATAAAAGAGAGCTTAATGGTCAGCGGGTTCATGGTGAGTACCAACAAAAAAGAAACCACAGCTAACACTAGAAAGAGCACAATGGCTTCCTTGCTGGAAACCAAACCTGAAGGTAATGGACGTTGCTTGGTGCGTTTGACATGACCATCAACTTTACGGTCAGCAAAGTCATTAATCACACAGCCAGCCGATCGCATTAACACCACACCGAGTATGAAAACAACCAAGACATCAAAATCAGGCATGCCTTTCGCAGCAATAATCAGCGACCACAAGGTCGGCCAAAGGAGTAACAGAGTACCAATCGGGCGATTCATTCGCGTCAATTGCCAGTACGCCTTCGCTTTGGTGGCAAGCATTTACACACTCTCCTTAGAGTAAATGGGGGATGTTGGTAAAAAAAGTTCGGCCACAAGCATCGGTTTATGATTCATCCATAATCGAGAACGACGCGCGAGTAATCGCTCATCGCCAGCGATAACCCAACCGACTTGAAGCGCATCTCGCTCCACGTTCTCAGCACTGAAAACCGTTAATCCAAGCGGGACATCCCCTTGTTGAGAAAGGTCAGAGTGCTGATGATCTTCTAGGGTAATTCGAGGTATTAAGGTTCGACCTAACACCCACGGCTCATCATCACCCTTTAAAATCACTTTACGCAGTAAGCAATCATGTGATGATAAAAGGCGTTCTTCGTCCTGTTGCAGAATTGATCGTTCCACAACTTGATTATGAAGCAACTCAACAGACAGGTGCTTGCAGCACTTGCCCAACTTACGGGAAAGCGATCCTTGTTCCATAAGCCACTCTTTGGTGGTTTCATTAGGAAAATTAAATTTTTCTGTGCTTTGCCAATCTACATTCATTAATGAATTTAGATACAATGATATTGACTGATTCATACTAGTATTCAATAGGTGACTTTACACGTACAATAAAGCTTCAACTTTCGAATAAAATTAAAGCGTCCTTCGAATTGTAAACGTATTTAGATTTAGACCGCTCATTGTAACAAGACTAATGCGTTTCGAATATCGCGAATAAACTAAAGAAAAGTCTCAAATATGCACAAACGTTATGTAGCCCAACTATTTATTGCGATTAATCTACTGTTTTCAGCATCAAGTTTCGCTGAAGAAGAATCGACACCCAAACTAGCCTACTTCACGCTAGAGCCCGATCTCACCACCAATTTTTACACTAAAGGTAAAAAACTGGGCTATATTCAGGTCCGTCTCGACATAATGGTCGCAAATAGTAATGACTTAGAAGCCATTGAGCATCATCAGCCATTGATTCGTGATGCGGTGATTGAATTACTCGGCAAACAAAATGAAGAGACAATTAAGTCTCTATCCGGTCGTGAAGATTTGAGAAAGTCCTTAGTTGAGCACCTCAATAAGATTTTACTTCCTGAAACAGGTAAAACTCTCATTGCTGACTTATTGTTTACCAAATATCTTTATCAGTAATGATGTAAAAACGAATCCCAATAAAAAAGCGGCTCATCTGGCCGCTTTTTTGTCTCTATCGTTTGGCTACTCACTAGAAAAAATGAGTTAGCTTCTTGCCGAGCTCGGTGCTTTCATCGCATCGATAAAGCCAATAATGACACCAGCGGCTAGGCCAGCTAAATGCGCGGTGTTTGCAATGGCCATGAATGGTTGCATGTACCCAAGCACTAACCACACCAACATAAAGCCGACAATCTGTCTTGGGATACCTAAACCAAGTTGTGGCGCCTTCGCACCGACAACCCATAAGTAACCAACCAAAGCATACACAACACCAGACAAACCACCGAAGTTCGCCCCTTCAACCCAATACTGACCAGCACCTGAAAGCGCAGAAGAGACAGCAAAGATCTGAAGTAGCTTGAGGCTACCTAGTTTTTTCTCAATGTCCCCACCTAGCTGCCACCACCACAAAATATTGAATGCGATGTGCATAACAGAGAAATGCAGAACAGCATGGCTCAACCAACGCCACAGCTGCCATTGCTGTCCATCAACTGCTGGGAAATGCAGGGCATTGAAAATAGCTTGGCCAAAACCAATCTGTTGCAGCGCAAAAATCACCACACACACCAACATTAGGCTCAGTGTCACAGGACCTGCTTTTGCTTTGATCATGCCCATGAAGCTCGGGGTGTGATAATGAAAGTTACTCTTTCTGGTTTCTGCCATATCCCAAGACGCCGCTTGATAGCGTTTATGATTGGGTTCAGCAAGAAAACGATTCAGCTCAGCTTCGGTTTCAACCTGAAATTGACCATCAAGAAGCCACAAAGCAAAACGCCCTTCTCCCTCTGGAGACATCTGAATAGGGATCTGACGAGAGGCCATATAATCAATAAATGCTTGAGCAAGACGTGGGTTGTCTAACACCATCAATCTAATCATTGTTACTTCCTATTCATACTATGGAGATGCTTGAAGCGTTTAAGTGATAAAGCTATTAACCCGCAATCACCGGAAGTTCAGCACGATGCCAAGCTTCGAAACCGCCATCAACACTATATACCTCTTCAAAGCCTTGGTTCACTAAATATTGTGCCGCGCCTTGGCTACTAATACCGTGGTAACACATCACTAAGATAGGCTGTTCGAACTCAACCTCATCCATAAACGACACCATTGTATCGTTAGTCAGGTGGTAGGCGGTTTCTGAATGGGCTACCGCAAAAGATTGCGGATCTCGTATATCGACAAGTCGAGCTTCACTTTGTTCAATAAGGGCTTGAGCGCCTTTAACGTCGATATGTTTAAACTGGTCCATGACTTTCTCTTTTTATACTGATTTACTTTGCTGCCATTGTAACCTATCCCAAGGCTAACAATCACACCCACTTAATAAGGTTATCCACCAGCGATCACTTTTACACCATTTGTGGATAAATCTGTGAATTGCGTGAATAAAGTGCCTTTTTAAAAATAGATCCACAACATGTAGTAATGATCCTGATCTAACTGTGGGTTAACTGAAACATATCCCCACTCAAAAAACCCTGTCAAAGCCTTACTACACCCTGCTTTTAGACAGCTGACGAATAAATTCCTCACAGAGTTATCCACAAAATCATTTTGCAAATTTCGATCGCAAAAGTTGAGAAATCGATCCAAAACAAAAAGGCCGAGATCTCTCGATCTCGGCCTTTTCAAAATTAAGCTATTTGCTTGCTACTATGAGAAACCAAATACTATTAAAAATTAAATGCTATTAGAAGTCGCCAACTGCTTGCTTCAATTTCTTCATCGCATTCTTTTCTAACTGGCGGACACGCTCTGCAGAAATGCTATAGGTATCCGCTAAGTCTTGCAGTGTTGCTTTGTTGTCGTCTAACCAACGTGAGCGAACAATGTGTTGACTACGCTCGTCTAAGCTCTTCAATGCGAGACCTAAGCGATTATTAGTATGAGATTCCCAGTTAGCTGCTTCAACCGTCTCAGCAACGTCTGACGCTTTATCTTCTAGGTAATAAACTGGAGCTGTGTAAGCAGAACCACCGTCGTCGTCGTCCATAGGCGCTTCAAACGTCGCGTCTTGTGCCGCTAAACGAGATTCCATTTCTCGAACTTCTGAAGGCTCAACACCCAGTTCACGCGCAACCGTCTCAACTTCACCGTTATTGAACCAACCTAAACGCTTTTTAGACTTACGAAGGTTAAAGAACAATTTACGCTGTGCTTTAGTCGTTGCGATCTTAACGATACGCCAGTTACGCAATACGTATTCATGAATCTCAGCTTTGATCCAGTGAACAGCAAAAGAGACTAGACGGACACCAACTTCTGGATTAAAGCGCTTAACAGCCTTCATCAAGCCGATGTTACCTTCTTGGACAAGATCAGCCATTGGCAGCCCGTAGCCAGAGTAGCCTCTTGCAACGTGCACCACGAATCGTAGGTGTGAAAGGATCAAGCCTTTCGCAGCGTCGATCTCACCTTTGTAATGTAATCGCTCTGCAAGTCCACGTTCCTCGTCAGGCGTCAGCATTGGGTAACTGTTCGCTGAGCGGATATAGCTATCTAAACTATCTTGTGTGACTAAAGCCATTTGATACGCTTGGTTTGCCATTCGGTTCCTCATCAATCTCTGATCTGGAGTAATACATCTATTAAAACCCGACAATCTTGAACCTAAAATGAACAGGTTTCAAGGAGGGGGAAGTAATTATGCATAATCAATTCGTCTATACAAGGCAAAAACTGGTTAAGAACTGCCTATTTTTCGTATAAATATGACTCTATTCACCTAAACTGGTTCAATTTCTTTTAGATGACGCTGTGCAGAAAGCTTCGCAGCTACACTACCAAGCAAGGTTCCGACGATCAAAAGCAGTAAAGATTCATCCCAACTCAGGCCAATTAAGCGGAAGTGGCTATCGTACAGCTGAGCCAAGTCATCCACTGCGCTGTTCAGTAATACGGTAATCAATGCCGTCATTACCCACGCGCTAATCGAACCTAAAACACCAAACCACATTCCAGCATAGAGGTATGGTCGAAGAATGTAGCTGTCGGTAGCACCAATCAGCTTCATGGTTTGAATCTCTTCTTTATGCGCCAACACATTAAATCGTAATGTGTTGCCGATAATCAGAAATACTGCGCCCAGCATCAACACAGTTAAGGTAATCACGATGACAGCCGCAAGTGCTTTGATAGCATCCAGTCGAGCTAACCAGTCTTCATCTAAACGAACATCGGTGACTAACTCTTGCTTCTTAACCTTGCCTGCCAGTTCTTTAATTAACGTGTCGCTGTGTACGCTTGGCGTAATCACCAAAACACCTGGCAATGAATAATCATCTAGGATAGTTAGGGCGTCCTCAAAACCAGAATACTGGCTAAGATCTTCAAGACCTTGCTGCGGAGAAATGTACTCAACCAGATCGACTTGGTCCCAACTTTCAATTTCATCCTTAAGCACCATGACTCTCGGCTCAGGGATACCATCCTCTACATAGGCACTAATTTGTGACGGGCTGGTGACATCTTGCGCCACTTCACCAACGTTCTTGCCCAATAGGTACAAACAAGCGGGCATAGCTAAAGCCATTGAAATCACCGCAAGCGTCAGCAAGTTACCCAACGGACGCTGCCACATTTGCGAGAACGATGACTTGGCTTGTTTCCAATGAACAACAAAGAAACCGTCGCTTGAAGCCCGGTTTGCTGCTCGATTGGATTGAGGTTTCTTAATGCGCTTATTCGCGGCCATAATCTTCAACCTCACTCAAAAAGCCTTGGTTTAATTCCAGATGACGATATTGAGGGCGAGTGTTCACTAACCCGATATCGTGCGTCGCTAGCATGATCGTGACACCCGCACGGTTGAACTCTTCAAACAAGCGTAATACACGACTCGATAGTTCAGGATCTAGATTACCAGTTGGTTCATCCGCTAAAAGCAGAGTTGGACGGTTAACCACAGCGCGAGCAATACCGACCCGTTGTTGTTCACCTCCAGAGAGCTGGCTTGGCAAACAACGGGCTTTATCTAATAAACCGGTTTTGTCCAACGCGGCGCTGACTCGACGTTTAATTTCGTTTTCAGAAATAGATTCTATACGCATAGGCAGAGCGACGTTATCGAAGATCGAGCGATCCATAAGTAGGCGGTGATCTTGAAAGACAATCCCGATATTACGGCGTAAAAAGGGAATGTCTTTGGCTGGGATACGAGTAATATCGTGATCGTTAAACCAAACACGTCCGTCAGTTGGGCGCTCTATCGCGCAGATCAACTTCAGCAAGGTACTTTTACCAGCACCAGAGTGCCCGCCTAAAAATGCCATCTCTCCTCGTTTGAGATGAAAGTCCACTTTTTGGAGCGCTTGTCGTCCGCCTCGATAGGCTTTGCTCACTTGCTGAAATTTGATCACCGAAAATTCCTCTTACGATCACTCATATCAAATTTAAAACGGTAGCAGGTTAAGGATAAACCACTTTGCTACACGCGTTACTCTTCGCGGCTAAATAGTGCTTCAATAAAGTCTTTCGACTCAAATGGACGCAGGTCGTCAATGCCTTCACCCACGCCAATGTAGCGGATTGGAATCTGGAACTGGTCAGCAATTGAGAAAATTACGCCACCTTTCGCCGTACCATCTAGCTTAGTTAGCGTAATGCCCGTTACTGGTGCCACGTCACTAAACAACTTCGCTTGGCTAATCGCATTCTGACCGGTACCTGCATCTAGCGTTAACATGATTTCGTGCGGTGCAGAATCATCGATCTTCTTCATTACACGAACAATCTTGCGTAGCTCTTCCATCAAGTTGCTCTTGTTCTGCAAACGGCCTGCAGTATCTGCAATCACAACATCAACACCACGCGCTTTCGCCGCTTCAATCGCATCGTAGATAACAGACGCGCTATCGGCACCAGTGTGCTGAGCGATAACCGGAACATCATTACGCTGCCCCCAAACCTGAAGTTGTTCAACCGCTGCCGCACGGAAGGTATCACCCGCCGCCAGCATCACTTTCTTGCCTTCACTTTGGAATTGTTTCGCCAGCTTACCGATAGTGGTTGTTTTGCCCACGCCATTCACACCCACCATTAAGATAACATAAGGTGTTTTAGTGGTATCAACAACCAGTGGCTGTTCCACTTGGCTCAAGATTTCTGACATCTCTTCTTTAAGCAGACCATAAAGCGCTTCACCGTCTTTTAGGTCATTACGGGATGCTTTTTCTGTTAGGTTTTCAATGATCTTCACGGTGGTATTCATACCCACGTCGGCGATCAGAAGTTGCTCTTCTAATTCTTCAAACAGGTCTTCATCGATTTGCTTGCCTTTGAACAAACCAAAGAAGCCAGCACCAATGTTTGCTTTAGTACGGCTTAGGCTACGCTTAAGTCGTGCAAAGAAGCTTTCTGTCGGCTTCTCTTGAACTTCTTCAACCTTAGATTGAGAAGCAATCACTTCTTCCTGTTCTGCTTCTGCTTCTGCTTCTGCTTCTGCTGCGACAGGCTGCTGATCTTGTTGAGCCTCTTCAAGCGTTTGCTCTGACTCCGCAAGTTCAGATTCAACAGACTTAGGTTCCGTTGATTTAGCGTCTTCAACTTCAGGTGCGACCTGTTCAGCCTCAACTTGTGATTCAACTTCAGTTTGATCTTCAACGTTTTCTACGTTCGCTTCATTCTGAGTTTTTGGGCTTTGTTCTTCTTCACCAAAACCAAGCCACGATAATAATCCGCGCTTCTTTTTTTCCGTCATCAGAGGAGTTTCCTAGATCTACTAATTAGCTGTATTGACTTAATACACGTCGACTCTTTGCTATTGTTATACAATACAAGCTTGTACAAACGAATAGTAAAGAAAAATGACAAAGCAGTGATAAGTTTGCTTTTAGCTTGATACACTTTGTCATTGTAAATTTATTTAATACTCGAACCCACTTAAATTGGGCTCGGTATAGTATCACTTTATTAGCGGTCAAAAAATCTATGGTAAGACGTCGCCAGCAAAACACATCACAAAAAAAGCCATCCGGAGGCTTTGTTCGAATTATTAGTGGCTCATGGAGAGGTAGAAAGCTGCCTGTTCATGATTTAGAAGGATTACGCCCAACCATTGACCGAGTCAAAGAAACACTCTTTAACTGGGTGGCACAAGATATCCCACATTCGACCTGCTTGGATGTATTCGCCGGTTCTGGTGGTCTAGGTTTTGAAGCCGCTTCTCGCCAAGCAAAAATGGTGACACTGCTCGAAATGAATCAAAAAGCGGCCAAACAGCTTTCTGATAACGCGAAAGAGCTCAAAGCAGACAACATCAATGTAGTCAACACTGATGCTATCTCTTTTCTTAAGCAGCCAGGCACTCCTTACGATATGGTCTTTCTCGATCCTCCATTTCGTAAAGGCTTACTCGCAGAAACAGTACAACTGCTTGAGAGCAACGGTTGGCTTGCCGACAACGCCATCATTTACGTCGAGACAGAGAAAGAGCTAAAACTCGAAGCTATGCCAGAAAACTGGGAATTACACCGCGATAAGACCACTGGCCAGTCGAGCTACCGACTGTTCAATCGAATCACTGAAGAATAGGAGTTATTGAATGAAGTTCTTGCTTCCACTAGCAAAAGCAGCCATCGCCTTTGTTTGGTTTATCTTAATCGCCAATATTTTCTACCCATTCCCGGGTAATGCTGCGATTGCGCTTTATATCATGACAGCATTCTTATTCTTCATGCACGGCCTGCAGATGCTGATTTTCATCGGTGCTTTTGGCGATAAGATCGAAATGTCACGTTGGGAGAAGTGGTCCATATTGATTTTCGGCGTCTTTGCCCTACTCGATATCCGACGCAAACACATGATGTAATAAAGCTTAAGCTTAGATATAAAACGCTTAGCGACAGAAAACATCATGACAGAAACAGTTGATACAAAAGCGCCGCTCATTTGAGCGGCGTTTTTTTATTCAGCGATGATACTGATGTTAGCCCATGTAGCCCTTTACACCATCTAGGAACATTTGCGTCGACAGCATAACCAACAACAGGCCCATCAAGCGTTCGATGGCTTTAAGGCCTCTCTCACCTAGTACTCGTAGGAAGAAGCCATTAAACATCAGAATAAAGAAGGTCGCGCCCCAAGCCAGCATCACTGCGCCTGAAAGCTCTAACATGTTGTCAGGATGCTGTGTCGACAAAAGAATCAATGCCGCAATCACTGAAGGGCCAGCAATCATAGGGATCGCCATCGGCACAATAAACGGTTCTTCACCCGCCGCGAGGCCAGTAATACTACCCGCACTTGGGAAAATCATCTTAATCGCGATGATAAACAGAATAATACCGCCAGAGATACTCAAGGTTTCAGGCTGCACATGCAGGAAGTTCATGATGCTTTGACCAGCAAACAAGAACAGCAGCAGGATAATCAGCGCAAACATTAGTTCGCGAACAAGAACAATACGGCGACGCTTCGGATCAATATGCTTAAGGATAGAAAGCACGATTGGTAAGTTGCCAAGCGGATCCATAATAAGAAACAGCATGGTCGCTGCAGATAAAATTTCCATAAGTTTGTCTCGAAAGCGTAAGTGCGCGGAGTATAGCAGCCTCAAGATTGATTTTCGAACACAGTAACAAACTTAGAAATTTACGTTATTGGAAGTGTATTTATGAGAGCCAAACGAGGGAGAAATGGTCGGAGTGGAGCCAAGAATATCGCATCCACTCGCTAATCACAGTTCACTGGCGACAAGAACTGATGGTCATTCAAGATCAGTGATTACAAACACGTTCGCGATTAGTGCAAAGCTTGTCATCAATGATCACGACCTTTTCCATTTTCAGGAAAAATTTCAGCAATCCATCTAAATCCAGACCGTTCAGCTTACACGTATGAAAGCGAGCTTCAGCGCCATAGGTTTGAGCGAGCTCTTGCGTCAATTCTTCACGAGTCAGTGGCTTTTCACTCAGTAGGTTTAAAACGTTGTGTGCGTGGATTTCAGTGGTCATAACTCTATCTCATGTTTAATGAAGTAGACGTAGAGTACCTATTTTCATCTAAGCTGCCTTGATGTAGCTCAGAATTAAGCTAGCTCTACCCTAAATGGTGAGGGAAGCAACGATGAGAGCGTGTGCAAGAAAATAACTGCCCGTTACCCAAAAGTAAGCGCCCTTGATTGGGCTGCGATAGAAATTTAGGGCGTACGCCAATGCGGAAAGCAGCAGCACGCAGCAACCAACAAAACCAACAGCATGTGATAGCTGAGGCTCAAGTAACCAGACTTCACCAGAGGCCCAAGCAAGCTGAATGAGCACAATACCCATGATAACCACTGGAAAAACGAGTTTGTCTAAGCGAGGGAGTAATAGGAAGAAAGCAACGATACATGCAGCTAACAGCAGCGCGAACAACCACCAGACCATTTCTCCTGATAGCTGTAACCAAAATGCTTTGCTGTAACAAAGTTGAGCCAACAGGAAACACACAAAATGCAGAAGACGTTTTTGAGTAACAGTATGAAGCACATCTGCGATCGCGGATATCGCTAACCCAGCGACTACCCAATAGGTAAAATCAACGACAACAGATTGAGTTAGAGCAATAGTCGCCAATAATACAAAGGTAAAGACCTTATACAATAAAGCCTGACCGATATGCCCATGTTTCGTTCCTGTTATTGCTCCAATACCAGACAAGGAAACCGCCAACCAACTCCACATATCATTTGCCCTATTGCTTTTAATCGTCGCCAGTCTAGGCACACGGGTGTTGATGTAAAGCCTCAGCCCTTCAAAATTGGATCTTGATTACGCTTCCACTAAAAAGAGCATCTTTAGATTGAAGTCGTCACAATACCCTCAGCGATAGTGATTATTCCTTTTAAAATAGACTCATTGTTCGGAAAACTCATATAAATTGACGCTAGAGAACCCAAACTTAAATTCCAATCACTTCTATCCTACCAACGCCACAATATGTCGCTATATATTGCAAATACCACATAACTAAAAGTTCAAAATAAAATGCACAAACACATTAAAAACAAACACTTAAAATCAAAAAGCAGACTTACATAGAACTTTCCAACACTATACAAACCTAGACTTACAAAGTGCGTAAATTACCTTTATAAAAACCACTTTGTCAGGTTTAGCTAAGCTTCCTGTCAAAAAACCATCACAAAAATCAAACCTAAAACCTATAAAGCTTAATTAAACAAACCTAGACACCACCAAGCCCCATTAATACAGTTTAACAACCTTTAACAATATAAATTACACAAAATGACCATTACAAAACAACAACTTAAAACAAATGAGAACAAAAAAAAATCATAACGAACAAAATAAGAGCTCCCCAAAACACACAGTAAAACATAGCAAAAGTGATAGAAAACCCAATAGTTTTCTATCACTTTTAAAGGCTTCGAAAGTAATTCTTGATCTAAAGCCATAAGTAGTGCTATTCTTTAAAACATAGCGAGAGACAACCAAATTTAGGAGTAGTGTTATGATTTCATCTTCGCAAAGACAAGGACTTGTAATGATCGCGGTAGTTGTAGGTCTAATGACACTACCGATGATGTACTAAGCAAGTTACAGATAAAAAAAGGGACGCCATTAGCGTCCCTTTTTTTGTTCAATTTTTTCATTTCGAAAACAGATGCAGTGTTAACACATCCCAGTTCGCATAATAGAAACCAGCAGCAGCTAAAGTCATTGCCATCATCAGTAAGATTGCAACTCGCCAAATAAAACGACCACTACGTGGAGTCAACTCCTTCTCACAGTCGTTACACATCATGATGAACTTATGCTGGTCTTCCAACTTAGCCTCATGCTCATTGACTACCTTATTACGACACGTTGCGATATAACGCAGTTTGCTCACCATATCGTGCGGTAGCCTTTCTTCACAGCTTGTTACAAGCTCATGCAATCCTTCGCCTTCGGCATGATATTGAAGCCTCAATAATTTCTCTATATTACGAGTTCTTGTCACCACTTTTTCAATATCGGTCATATTAGCCCTCCCACTCCACACTATAATTCTAGTCGAGCATTTCCCTATTCTTATACAAAATCACTGTTATTTACGAGAGAAAGAGACAATAAATAACAATGCTTTATCCCAAACTGGCCTCTAAATGTGATGTCTGCCGAAAAATAATCAGCTTGGCTTACAACAGTTCACGAATAACGGCTTGAAACACATATCCCTATTGCTTGAAAGATTAGAATAACCATCACGACTACATGGAGGTTACATGCCTAATTCACTCTTTTTTGCCATCTTTGCACTCGCCGGTCTAGCGGCTTGGGTATTTTTTGGTTTCTATCGAAAGCACTCACAAGGTGAAAATGCGCCAGAAAAGAAAGTGAACGTCACTGTGTTGGACAAACAATCCATCGACCTTCCTGATGCAGAACCTGGCCAAGAAGATCAAGAGTATTGGATTTACGTTCAACGTGGTGTGGTTGGTCCAAAACGAGAGTTCCAAGTCGGAATCCACTACTTCCACGCCCTGAACCCTGGCGACAAAGGTACCTTAACCTACCAAGGCGATAAGTTTTTACACTTTGCATTGAAGCGCTAAACATTAGGTACTTCAACTGTATCTTCTAAGCAATCCATCAGAAAGCCTTAGCACCCACCGCTAAGGCAATAACCAACGTGTTTTCTCTGACTTAGAGACCAACCAGCTCATCCATAACGCGCCAGCTCCGCTGATCACAATCCATAATGGAATAACCCAAGCAGGGTGTCCTTGGTACCAACCGAACTCTTTCATTGGCCATAAGAAAATCGGGTGCAGCAGATAAATACCTAAGCTGTGTTTACTGATAAAACCAACCACTTGATTGCTCTTCTCAGACAAGCCTTCACCATAGTAACGGCACACCATGAACACCATGCTCGCCGCTAATACGGTGTTCAACGTCTTGTAAGATAACCAACGCCCTACCGTGTATTCTTCTGCGACCAAACTTGCATCAACCACCATATAAACCGTGGTCAGTAACGCTAATCCACCAAGTAACACACTCACGCCGACAGTCATCTTGTTAAGTGGAACCATCTTATACAGCAGGTAACCCAACGGTAAGTACCCGGTGTACAACCACAACTCGTGACTCCAAGGGCCATCGATTTTCAATAAGAACAATAACGTTGTGAACAACCATACCGCCGTAAAGGCATAGACAGATCTATCACCGTACTTTCTGACCATGATCTGTAAAAAAGGAATCACAAAGTAGAGTGGGATGAAGTAATAGAAGAAACCAAGGTGATAGTACGTGTAGTGATGATAACTATTGAGCAAAACCTCCCAACTGACGTCCGCATCAAAACCCATTAGCGACCAACCTGATAGGTAGGTATAGAAAAGCGACCAAACAATGAATGGGATCAGTACCTTACCCAGACGGCGCTTGAGGTAGTATTTGGCGTCAAACGGGCGCTGATCACTCAGCATCAATGCACCAGAAATCAAGATGAACACAGGCACTGCCCAGCGGCTGAAACCATTCACCGTAATGGCAGTCAGCCACTCACCGAAAGGAATGGTGCTTAATTCATTACGATAAGGCGCCAAAACATGAATCGCGATAACAGCTATGGCCGCGACACATCGTGCTAAATCAAAAAAGAGAATTCGCTGCTTCATGTAAATGCCTGATTAATATTCAATCATTCTACTATAGCAATAAAAAAGCTGACCGGAATAAATACCAAGTCAGCTTAGCGTTAAAGAAGATACTTATCGCGAATTTAACTTATTCGACTCTAGGTTACCCGACCTAAGCAATGCGACTTTCACTCTTACAAATGAGGCTCATGCGGCTGAAGCTTATGCCGCTGAGATTTGCGGCACTTTAGGTAAACGCAGAGAGATCACCGTCGTTATCGCTAAGAATGCGAAGGATACCCACAGACACGCAGACAAACCGGCCATCTGGAATACCAAGCCCGACAATATCGTGCCAATCAAGCGACCCATCGCGTTTGCCATGTAGTAGAAACCAACATCAAGAGAAACCCCATCGCCTTTCGCGTAACTCACAATCAGGTATGAGTGAAGTGATGAGTTCACCGCAAAGATGGCACCAAATACCATCAATCCACC
>NZ_AJZM02000047.1 GCF_000272405.2 Vibrio tasmaniensis 1F-187 | reverse complement strand
ACTGGTGACGCCATCTTTAGTGGCCGTTATCTTTAAGACTCCTAATGCTTTGCCTGTTAATTTTTCCGACTCTACAAAATATCCAACATTCTCGTTACTGGATCGCCAAATACTTAAATCAGTTAGCACCTTTGAAGAGTGATCAGAATAATGACCTATTGCAATGAAAGTTTGTTTGTTACCTTTCGCCAGCGTTAATTTACTTGTCCCCCGAGTTCCTGCTGAGGATACGCTAATATCGATTCGTTCTAACGTTAAGGTTGGTTTTACAACCTCTTCTGATAATTCTGAATTACAACCTGTCAAGAAGAGGATAATAAGACAGATAGATATAAATTTATTCATTGTTTAGATTGAAATTAAAAAAATGGGATTACGAAGATCGGGTAATAAACGGTGGGATGACAATCATTTAAGATAATTTATGATTTTTAGGGGGCTTTGTTGCGTAATTCAGTTTAGAGACAGAGTCGTCCCGTTCCGTGTATTTCGACGACAAGTTTCAGGTAGTCGGATATGTAGGTCACCAGCTATTCCATACGATGGTACTGAGCTAAAAGGCGTCATCCAACAAAGTCTAAAACTTGGATCGCCCTAAAATACCAACGCCGTTTAACTTAAATAAAATCTAACGCTTTATAGGCGAACTTTTCCGTCTTTGCATTCCGTCTATGTTGCTGACATTTGTTGTGATACTCAACTGCTATCAACCTGTTGTGTGAATCTACATATAGTTACGGAGGGTAAATTACTGAAAAATTCCTTATATGAGACTAAAGTACCGATTAGATTAACTTGGTGTACTGGCTAGGTCGCCCACTAATTGAGTCTGAGAAGGTTTGGGGCATTTTCGAGCTAGAAAATGCCGTGTGTCAAAATTCAGATTGTGACGATTTTGGACATAAATGAGTTTATAAAAACCTTACATTAGCGATTCATGAATAACTACAGGTATGGCAATTTGTTTAACTTAGGGGCCAGTATTGATGGGGTAGCTCATCTCTAAAAGGCAATAATAATTTGCATAGTTGTTACTATGGATCTAAGGTGTACAATAATACCTAACGAGGCAGTATCCATGCGAATTTCTAGGGAAGCAGAGCAGTACATTCTACAATGTCAGTTAACGGCGTTAGAGGAACAAGAATACGAAAATGATGATCATGACAGTATTCAAGAGCCAGTGACCGTTAATAGCTTGAGAGAAGCAAAGCCTTTACTCGATAAGGGCATAACTGTCGTATTAAATGGGAAGCATTTGACAGCTAAAAACGGTCGTGTCTTTGCGGCTCCAGCTCATGTGATTAACCGAAGTGTAAAGCTTGGGTTTGAGGAAGCAGAATTAGTTAGTGGTGCCATGCGTGTGATGGAACATCATATAGCTCATGGTTCTGTTAAGCACATGTATCGCCTACTACAACAGGATGCTCAGAAAAGTTTTGATGACTTCAAGGAAGCCATTAAGCCACATACAAGTGCAGATGATACACAATATTTAATAGCAAAAGACTTGAACGAGATTGAAGCTAGAGCAAAAAACTTCCCGCTAATTACAGCAAAGCAAGCATCAGTACTGTTTGGAGAAGTAAGTGCTGCAAATCCTTCAAGATTGGTTGCTAAACTCAAAAAAGAAATGAAGCTACTCGGCTTTTATTTTGGAAATTCTCGTAATATCCAGATCCCAGCGTTTCAGTTCGACACTGAACGTCTTGGTGTGTACAAGCCAGTCGAAAGGTTGTGTCACATATTTGATGGGTTAAATGATTGGGGAGTGTATAAATGGTTAACAACTCACAATGATGATCTGGAGTGCACACCTGCTCAAGCTATAAGCCGACCCGAGCTTGAAGAAGATTTGCTATACCTAGCAGGTTTGTTTAAGTCTCAAAGCACATTGCGTGACTTAACCTTTGCTTCAGAAGAGCAAGACTATGAGTAAGGCGCCACCACTGCTGAAAATCGAACCTGGTCGTCATTTTTACCGTGCATTAAATAAGGTATATGACGACAATGGTGAGCGTGCTTACACAGCCATAGATCCGAATCCATTTCTACAAGTTAAGTTCACTAGTGATATTAGGGCTATCTACTCTGATGGTACGGTCACCGCTGGTCGCTTTTCGCCATTCCGCTCTAACGACAAAGCAGTCCCTGCTCTGTATATAGCACCAACTAGAGAAACGGCCTATTTTGAAACGGTACTACGACCACTTGCTACAGATTCAGTAGTAACGTTATCATCCAAAGAGTTTCAAAATCTCGCTGTGGCTACAATCTCTTTTAGAAAGGAGCTAACCTTTGCTGATTGTAGAGCTGCATATCTGAAAGGCGGGGCCGAAGCATTTTGGGATATTAGTTTTGATGATTTGTTTAACAAATCTCAGCTGAAATGCTTGGATATAGCAAGAACGCTAGCTAAGCACATTCATAATACCTACCCCAATGTAGATGGCTTAGTTTGGGATAGTGTTCAACAAGGAAATATTGTCCCAGTATACGTGATTTTTGGACCAAAGCGGGAGGGAGACATACATTTAGAAGTGGATGCTTTGGAGGATATCGCTACATGGAAGCCTTATTTACACCAAGCTGTACAGAATGACCACTTAACCATATCTTCAGATCTAGCATCGCTACTTTAAATGTTAGCGTGGCACTTTCGCGTTAAAAGTGCCACGGGTAAAAATTCAACCAGAGAAGCTTTTGGACAAAAACGCGTTAAACTCAA
>NZ_AJZM02000046.1 GCF_000272405.2 Vibrio tasmaniensis 1F-187 | reverse complement strand
TTCGATTATAATCAACTTCGATATATTCAAAAAGTGCTTGTTTGTTTCAGTAAGGCCGGGAGTACTTCGGTTTTGTCGCAAACAAGGGTGATAGGTTATGATCACCCTCAACATTCATCAGCTTTAACATTATGAGTATTAAGTTTACTGGCCGTCACTTTCCTTCTGAGATCATACTGCAGTCCGTTCGTTACTATGTTTCCTACAATCTGAGCTACCGTGAAATTGAAGAGATGTTAGCTGAGCGCGGCATCAATATTGACCACTCAACATTGAACCGTTGGGTCATTAAATACGCTCCCCTGCTTGATTACATCTAAAAATCGGTACACTTGTACTTCATCTTAACTTTGCGACAAAACCTGAAGTCGTATGATTAGAAATTGTATGACCCACCGAAGCTAATGCTGCTGAATGCTAGTGTTTTGTCTTCTTTCTTAGATCCGTAATCGTTCTCTACACTTACTGCATCTGCTTGCGAAATCAGGCGCAATGTTAGGTGTTCTATTGGCGTGTATTCAACACCAACACCAAAGTGGAAACCGGTACCGCTGTCACCAGCGTAGCCAGCACTCTTGTTTGCGTTTAAGTCAACAGAGCTTAAACCAGCCAATACGAATGGACGGATCGTGTTGTCGAATGTGTAACCGATGTTTGCAGATGCAGAGATAGATGTCGGCGACAGTTTTTCAGCACCCTTTTTGTAGTTTGCGTAATCGTTGTAGCCAAGTTCAACACCAATGATACGGTTGAATTGGTAACCACCGTATAGGTTGTAGCCCATGCCATCTGAATCTAAACTACCTTGACCATCTGTATCAGAATCTTGGTAGATGCTATGTCCGCCACCAATGTAAGCACCACCGTCAGTACCTGCTGCTAAAGCTGGAAGGGAAACTGCGCTAATTAAACCTAGTGCTAATGCTGATTTCGTTACCTTGTTCATATTTGTTACTCACTCTGTCATGTCATAAAATGTAATTGTCGTAATGTATTGCCGCACGCTCTGCCAACCTATAATGCCAAGGGCGAAGCAACCTATCAGGTTACTTATCCTCTTTGGATGATGAACTTCATCAGCAAACGTATTATCTTTCGGCGAAATAACATCTCAGCCTCCGAGAAATGATCCTCTAATGTCTGGAACCGCATTGTTATCATACATTTTGTCGGCACTGACGTGCTCGACACCAGTAATGATGGACGGAAATAACGTTCCGGCAACCTGATCATTCATGGCGTTTTTGTCATTGTGTTTGTAAGGCATGTGTTAAATAGCGAAACAGTCTAAAGAGGTTCGCCATAATCATTGAACTCAGTGCCAATAGAATAATTGAGCATTATCTGAGCGAATCAACAAAGCCATCATTAATTGGCACCACAGCTTTGAACTCTTTTTCTTTGCTATTTTCTGCCTTTCCCTTACTTCATTTTGTTATGATATATCATAACAAAATGAAGGACAAGGCTTAGGTTGATAGACCTTAAACTAGACCACCTACGAGCACTAAGTCCAACGATAATGTGACACTCTCTTGCTATCAAGGTTTTGTCGCAAAGTTTTGCGTTGTCGGTTAAGATTCACTCAATCTCTACCTAATACTCTGAATCTCAATGTTTAAAGGTTGCCACTTCCCCTCTGAAGTTATTCTCGAAACCGTACGTTATTATCTCGCCTATAAACTCAGTTATCGTGAAGTTGAAGAGATACAATTGGAGCGAGGTGTAGAAATAAGCCCGTATCCGGCTCGTGGCGAATGGGTGAAACCTACATCAAAGTAAAAGGTAAGTGGGTCTACTACTATCGAGCGGTCGATAAATTTGGAAACGTGCTCGATTATTATCTTAGCCCGAACCGTGATGATGCAGCTGCTAAAGCCTTTCTGAATAAGGCCATCGCACAAAATGGTTTACCAAGCAAAATCGTCATAGATGGAAGTAAGAGTAACTACGCGGCCATTGATTCTATGAATGTTCAGCTATGGTTAACCGGTTACTTTATGCTCTCACTGGTAGAAATTTATAACATAAAATATTTGAACAATATCGTTGAGCAGAGTCACCGTTGGGTGAAGCAGAAAACACGTCAAGCACTAGGTTGGAAGTCAATGGAAGGAGCCTTGGCAAGTTTGCATGGACGAGAAGTGTGGACGATGTTGAAACAAGAGCAGATAAATGTTGAAGGTCAGATGGCCTTTGAGAGATTCTACGCACTCGTAATATAATTGTATCTGTAGAGTTGGTCTGTCACGCCTCTAACTAGATTTGCGACAGAACCAGGAATTATGTGGGCAAGTTGATGTGGAAGTTAACCATATTTCAGCAGATAAAATGTACGATACCGATGACGTCTATGACGCATTATCGAGCGAATTGCCAGAAACTGACATAGCCATTCCTCCCAAAGAAAATCTGTATGCTGACGACGCTCATAACCCTAAAAGGATGAGCAATTTGGTGGCGTATTCTGCATTAGGTCCCATGCGCTGGCAAAAGACAAAGCAGTATGGAA
>NZ_AJZM02000045.1 GCF_000272405.2 Vibrio tasmaniensis 1F-187 | reverse complement strand
ATGGATGATGTCTTCATCAGGCAACACACCACGATAGAGATAGCGAGCTAAATAGCTCAGTGCAGCCTGACCATAACCAACCTGCCTACAATCGACCACCCATTGTTTGGGAATGCCACTCGGCAGCCACAACGTTGGGTGCTGATTAATGGCTTCTAGCATTCTTGCTCGCCAGACTTTGGCTAAAGCAAATGCGTTAAAAAGGTAACGTTTGTTGCCTTTGTGCCACGTTTGTCTTGATGGGTCGTATTGGCCTGCCGCCACAATAATGTGCAGGTGTGGGTGCAAGTTTCGCTGTCGGCTGTGGGTATGCAGCACAGCGGTAAAGCCCAACTCGCCTTGCATCTGTCTTTTCGCAAAATCCTTTAAAACCCCCGATGCCACCTTAAACATACCGTTATATGTCGCTCTAGGTTGATGTCTTGCTAAGACTCTTAGTTGATACGGCAAAGTGAAGGTCACCATGAAATAGTGAACAGGTAACCGCTTTTGTTGCTGACGCTGTAGCCAGTCAGAAGTGGTGCGTTGTTGGCATTGAGGGCAGTGTCGGTGACCACAAGAAAGCGGTAATCGGTCGTCGTGATGGCAGTGGCTGCAAAACCACTGTGACCGACCTTGTTGCTCTGTTTTGCAACGGAGCATCGCCGCAATGGCCCGATGCATATCGCCATTGAGCTGCGCATGATAGTGACGCTTAAGCGTAGAGTGGTGTTGGCGAAGCAGTTCAATAAAGGTACTCATGTAATGCTCCCCGTTAAGTCTAGAGCGTCAGTTAAATGGTTGATGGCCATCGCAGCATCGCGTTGTTTTAGCGCAGTCATTCGGGTGTAACGGGCTGTGGTATTAAGGCTTGCGTGACCCAGCAGCGTTTGCAGTGAACGCAGGTCAAGCCCTTGCTCAAGCAAGTGCGTTGCAAAGCAGTGTCTGAGAGAGTGGGGGCTGGCGTGTTTTTGGATGTCACACTCTTTGAGCACAAGCTTCATGGTTTTTTGAATACCGCCTCTGTCCATCGGTGCGTCGTTACCTTTTCCAAGCCCGGGAAACAGTAAGCGAGGGTGCTTGTGGCTGAGCCAGTGTGTGCGGAGTGCCTTAAGCGTTCGCAGA
Organism: Vibrio tasmaniensis 1F-187; assembly: GCF_000272405.2. GTDB lineage: Bacteria > Pseudomonadota > Gammaproteobacteria > Enterobacterales > Vibrionaceae > Vibrio > Vibrio tasmaniensis_A. Next base: position 4,118 of record NZ_AJZM02000045.1, on the reverse strand, counting down.
GGAAGCGGCACCATTCGGTCTTTGCCGCCTTTTCCTTCGCGTATGTGAACCCGCATCGTTTGGCTGTCGATATCGTGAACCGTAAGGTTGAGTCCTTCACCAAGGCGTAATCCCATGCTGTAAAGAGTTAAGAAGAACACTTGATAACGGGCTTGTCGCGTGTGGTTAATCAGCGAGCTGATTTGTTGCGGTGTGAGTATGTCAGGCAGTCGTTTCACTTGTGGCGGCTTGACGATATTGAGCCACTTCCACTGTTTACCCAGTGTGTAGAGATAGAAAAACTGCAAGCCATTACGATCGAGTTTAATGGTGCTCCACGAGTGGGTTTGGATAAGAGACGCAAAGAACTGTTTGAGATCGGCCGTGGTTAATGTGTCAGGAACGCGATCGAAATGAGCGGTGATCCGACGAACTGCACGAGAATAGGCATCAATGGTTGCGGGTCGTTTACCTTGCAGCTTTAGGTTGGTAAGGTGTTGTTCATAAAGGGCGTTGTAGCGTTTTAAGTCGGTGGGATTCATAAGTTACTCCTGTCAACGACCATCAGGGTGATGGTGTTACAAGAGTATGGCTTGCACTCGCTTTACTCTGCCGCGCAGCGGCTTCGTTCAACAAATGCATCAACACGATTTGCTACACTCGGCGTTGTCAGTTTGCCTTTAATTTCAGTGATTAAGGCAGTAAAATTCAGCTAAGCCTGTTTCGTAGCAAACGTGTTATGCAGGCGTTATAAGCCTCAGAGGATATATGAAATTATTTGATTTCCTTGAACAAATGACGAAAGAGAAGTTTCCATTTCAAGTCAACTATATTGAATGGTCGAGTTGTATAGATGTAGAAGTTAATGCATTTTCCGAGCGTTGGATCGTTTCATTTGATGAAGATGGTTTTGTTGATTTCAGCATCCTTCAAGCCATAGATGTATCTGACAATGAAAACGCTGAGCGTCTAAAATCGTTATTTAATCGCCCTCAACAAGCATGGCTCGATGCATCTAAAGATCTTGGAATTGAATTTATATCACCATTCAAATTTCTAGGGACGGATGACCGAGAATACGAAGTGACAGGTTTGCTACCTCAATTCGGTTGTCAAAATGGCACTCTAGTTACTTCACGAAAAGATGACGATGAATCTGTATTTGAATCAGAAAAATTGGTTGGTTACTACAGTTCTGGTCTAAACCCCGCGTCGTACGACCAATATAATCGAGGTAGGTTTATAGAAACGTTGAAAGACTGGGGGTGGATATCGGGTGATCCTGAACCTGAATGGCTTGGTGAATAGGCTTATAACAAATTGCTCAAGATGGACTTCTAACGCTTGGCAGTTTTGGTTCCAATGAGTGTTGTGTTTAAGATGCGTTGCTTTAGGTTAAGTGTTCGTTATCAGCCACTTAGCAAGGCGTTATATCAATTTAGGGATAGGTGCAAAAAATAATGAAACTATATGAAAATGTAGTCATTGGAAACTTTCTTTATGGATTAGGCTACTCTGTTGGTGCTAAGAAAGGCGGAAATGAGGTTTTGTCAGTCGTAAACCTGCTTCAACAAACACCGGCAGACAAAGAGCTGGGTGATGTACTTTTAGAATTTCCTGGAGTTGTAAAACTCATAGAGTTTAAAAACAAAGCTGGCAGCTTAAAAAAAGAGATGCAAAGACACTATCAATTAAAGTCTGCATTGGGAGAAGGCCACAAAAACATTTCTTTGTCTAAGAGTATTCATTGGTATGTTGAAACCGAGCCTTTAAATGATCTCTGTGTAAACAATATCAAACCTTATCTGGATGCCTTTGATAGTAGTGTTAACGATAGTTTTACATTAGAAACTTTTATTGAAAAAACTGTAGATGATGTCTTTAGTAACGATACCACTTTTAGCAATGATGACTTTAAGGACTATTTGAGTTTGGTTGCTAGGTGCCAAGGTACAGGAGAGGTGGGGACTGGAGGTATAATCATCGCAGTTTCTGAGAGTGGGATAAAGTATTTCCAGTTTACGGACATTATGCAGCTCAGATTACAACATAAAGAATATGTGAATGAGATAAAGAATCAATTAAATAAAAGTATAGAGGTTAAAAAAAGTATTAATAGAACCAAAGGTTTCGATATGGAGATCAGTCGATAATGGAGAGGTTGGATAAGTTATTTGATGCAGCTGCTAATTTGCTTGCTGCAAGTGAGAAAAATGAACAAAAATTTTCTAACGCAATCGCGTCAATTGAAAAAACTAACCGGAGTGTTAGCAGAGTTGAGTCAGAGGCTAAAAGAACAATAAGAGAGTCTACCCAAAATGCATCAAGTGAAATATCGGATAAGGTTTCAGAGCAATTATTTAAAAAACTTGAACATGCGCATGTTAAAGCAGAACAAGCAGCGTCCAGGTATGAGAAAGCAAGCAGATACTCGGTGTTAAAACTATCTTTCATTATGCTTATGTTTTTAATTGGTGTTGCAGTTAGTATTTGGTTTCTATTTGTCAAAGATATTCCCACCATAAATGAGATTAACGAGCTAAGAAGTGAGAAAGCGCAACTTCAAGCTCAGATAGAGAAGCTTAATCAGTATGGCCACATCACGAGTTGTGGTGGTAATCTGTGTGTTTCTGTCGATAAAAATGGCCGTTATAACTCTACTGATGGCAAGGTTATTTATTATGTAATAGCCCCTCGAGATAGTAAAAATTGATATAACAAACAATTTAAACAGATTCGTAATGTTTGGCATTTTTGGTTTGAATCAGCTTTAGTGATTAGGGCACAATATTCTGGTTAAGTGGTAGCGTTACTCACTACTTAATTGGGCGTTAGTTGCTCATGGAGAATCATGGAAGAATTATCAGGTGGAAGAGAGTCTTCAATATTTCGAGATGGCGATGTTGTTTATCGACCAATTCAGCCTTGGAGTACTACGATTCATCGGTTACTAGAACACCTAAAAGAGTCTGGATTCAATGAAGCACCTCAGTTTCTCGGTGTTGAGGGTGATGAAGAGAAGTTAAGTTTTGTAACTGGTGACACATTCAATTACCCGCTAACGGGTGCTATCGCCACACAAGAGGCTTTAGTGTCAGCCGCTAAATTGCTGAGAAAGCTTCACGACTCAACTGAAACACTCGTTAGTAATATTGAACCTAGTCGCTTGCCTTGGATGTTAGAACCTCGAGAGCCATTTGAGGTTATATGTCATGGTGACTTTACCCCTTATAATGTAGCTCTCGATGGTAATGTTGTGAGTGGCGTATTTGACTTCGACACCTCACATCCAGCACCAAGGATTTGGGATTTAGCATATTCACTTTATTGCTGGGCTCCGTTTAAAACGGACAGTGTCGATAGGTTAGGTTCAATTGAGGAACAAACTGCAAGAGCTAAGGTATTTTGCGACAGTTATGGAGCTTCGTCGGCTCAGCGGGAACAACTCGCAGATTATATGGTTATACGCCTAAACGCACTAGTCAGCTTCATGCGGCAAGAAGCAGCCAACGGTAGCGAACAATTTTCTGAGAACATCGAGCACGGTCATCTTCAATCTTATCTCGATGACATAGAGTACATTATCGATAATAAGCAAAAAATTCAGCGCGCGTTGTGCAACTAACAAACGTTTGGTATTTTCAGCTTGGTTTAGTTGAGTGTTTAAGGTGTTTTAATTGAGTGAGGTGGCAGGTTTGTTAGCCACTTAGCTAATCGTTAGCTTAAAGGGACGTGAAGCTATGGATATTATTTCAATAATCATTTTCGTTTTATGCGCAACATTTGTGTTTCCTGCCTCGTTTGGTTTGTTCGAATTGAAAACTTCAAAGCTCAAAGCAATCATCGAGGTTGAGGGTAATCAAATAACGATCCGCAAGCTGGCTGTGGAACGATTCCTTAGCTTAAAAGGCAGCACGATATGTACTACTAGCATTGTCCGTATTCAGTTTGTGAAAGACCCGATTGGAGGGACGTGCGTAACTCTGTTCAATGAATCCGATGGAGCTTTGGACTTTTGGGTTCCAGAGCACTTAATTAAAGGTGTTAAAAGTGAACTTGTGAGTGCTTGCCCGTATGCACAATTCGTTGAAATTTAAGCTAACTAATAAGGATTGAGGTATTGCGTAGCCAACACTAAA
>NZ_AJZM02000044.1 GCF_000272405.2 Vibrio tasmaniensis 1F-187 | reverse complement strand
TAAACACATTTCAGGACGGGACAGAATATTAAAAAAGGGTTACTCATGATGAGTAACCCTTTTTTGAAATTTTATAAGCCCACTTAAAGCTAATCTTCTAAGCACTAAATATTTGAGATAGCTCTGTCGCACATAGGTGGTACTGACGAGGGCAGTTACGCCACGTTGTTAGCATGCGACGGTACTTTTCTAACATTGGCATTTGGCTATTGAAGTGGTGATCTGCTTTGTCAAATTGAGGGTAAAGTCCTTCAGAATCAACAAGGAAACGCACGTAATGTACGATTTGTGCTTCAGAAGCGATATCGAAACCTAGGAATTGTAGACGACGTTGGTCGACTTCCGCACGCTCTTGATTTGCAAGCATTTTATTCGACTCTTGCATCGCATGGTACATCTCCATAATGTCGATAATTTCGCGACATTCTGCTTCAGTTAAACAACCAAATTCTTTGTTAAGCTCACGCATTTGGAGTTCGTAACCACGTTCTACAATCGTTTGTAGACGCTGGTATTTAGCTGAGTTCTCAGGATCCATTTGAGACATTAGGTAGTATTGATTTGATAGAATTAGACGCTGAGCATTGGTCATTTCCATGGGAGGAACCTCACTAAAAAACTAAATGTTATATTATTTTGTTGCAGTAAGAGTAACAGCATTCCTAAGAGTGGAAACATGATCTCAACACGGATTTAATATGATTTTTTGAATTGATAAACAAAAGTTGTAAAGAAAAGTGAAAGGATTGTTTTAACCAAAAAAGAAAACGCCCCAATCGAAATTGAGGCGTTTGAAATCACTATTAACGTAAGTCTAAATTAGTATTTTACGTTTGAATGGTATTGACTGAGGATAGCAACAATCTCGTCCATTTTTTCTTTGCTTGGCGGATTTGTACCTTCAAGAGGGTAGTCGTGACCCAATGCTTCCCACTTATGAGCACCTAGCTTGTGGTATGGAAGCAGTTCTACTTTTTCGATGTTATCCATGTCCTTAATGAATTCACCCAGAAGATGCGCATCTTCTGGCGTATCTGTGTAGCCAGGAACAATCACATAACGAATCCACGTCTTCTTACCTATTTTGTGTAGGTAGCGTGCAAAATCCAGAGTACGTCGGTTGGATACACCAATGAAATCGTGGTGAATTTCATCTCGCATATGTTTAAGATCCAGCATTACCAGATCAGAGGCTTCTAGTACTTCATCGACCACTTCAGTGTGTTTACGAATATAGCCATTAGTATCAAGACAAGTGTGGATGCCTTCAGCTTGAGCCGCGCGGAAAAAATCACGAACAAACTCAGGTTGTAGCATCGCTTCGCCACCTGAACAGGTGATACCACCGCCAGAGGCTTTCATGAAATGACGGTATGATTTTGCTTCGTTAATGATCTCTTCGACCGTTACTTCCTTTCCGTCATGAAGATCCCATGTATCGCGATTATGGCAGTACATACAACGCATTAAGCAGCCTTGAAGAAACACAATAAAGCGGATACCAGGGCCATCGACAGTACCACAAGATTCGAATGAGTGAATGCGACCAGTTGTAGACATGAGCTATTCTCGTATAGGAATTTATACCGTTTATTTTATTACAAAAACGGTACATAAAATAGGGTCAAATAGTAACTAGGTCTTTAAAAATAAAGGCAATCACCTGTGAAGATGATTGCCTTTATTTAACTTGAAAAGCAGGCGGTGAAAGCCTTTTCTATGGCTAGAAGAAAGCAAACATAGTGATGCCACCAGTACCGTACACTGACTTTGTTGCTTCTTGGTAATCGGGTGTTTTTGCGGTAAGTGCGAAAGAAGCACCAACGTATCGGTTATACCAAGCAACACCAAGTACGGCTGTCGCTTGAATGTTTTCTAAAGTCACATCGTAGATCGCAGGATCTTTGTCATTTTTCTTTGCATAATCATTAACACCGGAACGATCCCCTTCGACAGTCAGGTCATTAAATCGGTAACGCCCTTCAAGACCTGCGTAAGTAAACCAACCTGTATTTGAAGCACCTATCATGCCTGCTTTGAATGGGTTTTCTGTGCTGATGTTCGCTGCGCCAAAGTTGCCGCCCAAGTCAGTACCCCAACGGAACATAAATCCAGTAGAAATGTCGCTTCTAAAATTACCAACGTTGATCTCTGATACGTTAGATATCTCGAAGTCAGTATTCGCTAATGCTTGATTACGCATTAGGTTGAAATGACTTAAGTAACCAAGGCTACCTGCGTACTCATCATCAACTTGATACTTCCAACCCATAGGTTCGTCTGATTTAGTGATTGAGTGAACCAGTTTTTGAGCGTCTTCGGAAAGTGCTCGCTCGCCTGTAGTACCAAACGTGATGTTAAAACGCTGGGCTTGTTGTGGGTTCAAGCTGATGTAGTTGAATTCTGTATGTAGGTAACCTGCGTATGGACGATCATTGGCTGATGGTTTTTCTAATTCAATGTCAGAAGGCGTGTACATCTTGTGACCAATGGTGATTTCCCACTTATCTAAAGAGCTTGCGCCCCAATAGGAAAGGCTCAATGGTTTTACCCAAGCGTATGGCGTAATACTTGACGATGTGTAACCCAGAAATAAACCGTTGGTATAGTCTTGGTCGACACCAAAGATACCATCGTTGTCTAACGCAAAAGTTAACGTAGAGCGTTCAGATGCCAGTGATGAACAAGAGAGGAGAATCAGTGGTAAATAACGAAGGAATTTCATGTAGCGGTTACTCAAAAATGATGAACAGAAATAGTACCGTAGTTTGAGTGGATTTGTAGAAAAAAAGTGAATGCGAGTGTGCTTTTTGTGGCCAATCTAATCTTTCTTGGGGGAGGGGGTATTGATGAGATTTAGAGTAGATATAAAAAAGCCCCGCACATTGGCGAGGCTAATAGTTTTTACTGTCTATTGAGCGTGAGCTTATAGAGACTCAGTAAATGTACGTGCGATTACGTCAGCTTGCTGCTCTGTAGTCAGAGAGTTAAAGCGTACAGCGTAACCAGAAACACGAATCGTTAGCTGAGGGTATTTCTCAGGGTGCTTAACTGCGTCTTCTAGAGTTTCACGGTTAAGAACGTTCACGTTAAGGTGTTGACCACCTTCAATGCCAGCTTCGTGGTGGAAGTAACCATCCATTAGGCCTGCAAGGTTAGCACGTTGGCTATCTTCTTCTTTACCTAGCGCGTTTGGCACGATAGAGAAAGTGTAAGAGATACCATCTTGAGCATCAGCAAACGGTAGTTTACCTACAGACGTTAGTGAAGCTACAGCACCTTTCTCATCACGACCGTGCATTGGGTTTGCACCAGGAGCGAAAGGAGCGCCAGCACGACGACCGTCTGGAGTGTTACCTGTTTTCTTACCGTAAACCACGTTAGACGTGATAGTAAGAACTGACTGTGTAGGGATTGAATCACGGTAAGTCTTAAGCTTACGGATCTTGTTCATGAACGTAGAAACTAGTTCACAAGCAATGTCATCTACACGAGAGTCGTTGTTACCGTATTTAGGGTAATCGCCTTCGATTTCGAAGTCAGTTGCAATGCCATCTTCGTCGCGGATTGGTTTAACAGTCGCGAATTTGATTGCAGACAGTGAGTCAGCAGCAACAGACAGACCAGCGATACCACAAGCCATAGTACGACGAACGTCACGGTCATGAAGAGCCATTAGAGACGCTTCGTAGCTGTACTTGTCGTGCATGAAGTGAATGCTGTTTAGAGCTGTCACGTATTGCTTAGCTAACCAATCCATGAATGTGTCTAGGCGACCCATTACGTCATCGTAGTTAAGTACTTCGTCAGTGATCTTGTCGCCAACTGGGCCAACTTGCATTTTAAGCTTCTCATCAACGCCGCCGTTGATTGCGTAAAGCATAGTTTTTGCAAGGTTAGCACGAGCGCCGAAGAACTGCATTTGCTTACCAACGATCATTGGTGATACACAACAAGCGATTGCGTAATCATCAGAACCAAGGTCAGGACGCATTAGGTCATCATTTTCGTACTGGATAGAAGAAGTATCGATAGATACCTTCGCACAGAAACGCTTGAAGCCGTCAGGTAGTTGCTCAGACCAAAGAACTGTGATGTTTGGCTCTGGAGAAGGACCCATAGTGTATAGAGAGTTAAGGAAACGGAAGTTCGAACGCGTTACTAGCGTACGACCATCAACACCCATACCACCCATAGACTCTGTAGCCCAGATTGGGTCGCCAGAGAATAGCTCATCGTACTCAGGAGTACGTAGGAAACGAACCATACGCAGCTTCATTACGAAGTGGTCGATCATCTCTTGTGCTTGGTCTTCTGTGATTTTGCCAGCAGCGATATCACGCTCGATGTAGATGTCTAGGAAAGTCGAAGTACGACCTAGAGACATTGCAGCACCGTTTTGAGATTTAACAGCAGCTAGGTAGCCGAAGTAAGTCCACTGAATAGCTTCTTGAGCAGTTTGAGCTGGCTCAGAGATATCGAAACCGTATTTCTCAGCCATTTGCTTGATTTGACCTAGAGCACGATGTTGCTCAGAGATCTCTTCACGCAATTGCATTGTAGCAGCAAGATCTTCGCCGTTCTCGAAACGCTCTTGTAGAGAAGCGAATTGAGCAGCTTTGTCTTTCATTAGGAAGTTGATACCGTAAAGTGCAACACGACGGTAGTCACCAATGATACGACCACGGCCGTAAGCATCAGGAAGACCAGTCAGAACACCAGACTTACGACATTTTAGGATATCAGGAGTGTAGATATCGAAAACGCCAGCATTGTGTGTTTTGCGGTATTCTGAGTAGATTTTTGAAACCATTGGGTCAAGAGTTTCACCGTATGCTTTACAAGAACCTTCAACCATACGTACACCACCGTTAGGGATGATTGCACGTTTTAGTGGCTTCTCAGTTTGTAGACCAACGATAGTCTCAAGATCTTTCTCAATGTAACCTGCATCGTGAGCAGTAATGGTAGAGATAACAGAAGTATCGAAATCTACAGGTGCTTTAGTTGCGTTTTCCTGTTTGATACCTTCCATTACCGAAGACCAAAGCTTGTTAGTTGCTTCAGTACCCTCAGAAACTAGGAAAGACTCGTCGCCTTCATATGGCGTGTAGTTCTTTTGAATGAAATCACGAACGTTTACTTCGCTTTGCCACTCACCTGCAGCAAAATCTTCCCAAGCTTTAGCAAATTGCTCTGCCATGACATACCTACCTTTTTAGTAGAAAAAATACGTACATTAACACTGTTGAGCCAGCGCCCCTCGTAAGGGTAGTACACTCTTATTAATAACAATATATATGAGCATATGAGCGTCATATGGTTATATATATTGTCACTACCTTTTATATGTTGTCTTTACTCTATGTATTCAAGACTACGCTAAAAAATTTCTGCAAACCTTAAACTAAATCAATAAATGCCAAAAAAAGTTGAAAAAATTTGAGTGGCAGGGGTTGCCACCCAAACTTTTTTTTAATCCCAATACTACTTTTGTGTAGTAATGAGCATTATAGCCAAGCTTTTAGGCCATATTGACTTTCTAGCATACCAACTGCAAGCATTGCTACTAAACAGATAACTAAAACGCCAACTGGGATTACAATCTTGTCTACAAATGATAGACGCTTCGCACGCTCTTTATCACCAATTAGACCGTTGTTATCAAGAAGCATAGTCAGAGCCCATGCTAATACAGGGTTAACAACCGCTGAACCGAAGATACAGATACCAGCTGCTTGAGAATCCTTTGAATCCTTAACCATTTGCATACCCGCTTCAAGTAGAGGTAGAGATACACCTACAAGTAGCGCAACACGCATCACTGGTGGCCATACTGCAACGTCCATTGGGAAACCAAGAATCGCAACAATAATACATAGAGAACCAAGCAAGATTGCGCCGCCAGGAATTGGACGTTTCGCGATTGCTGCTGGGATCATGTAAGTACCCCAAGAAGAAGTGATGTTACCACCACCAACCGCTGTACCTACCATTTGACGCACAGAACACATAGTCATAGTGTCATCAACGTCCATCAGAACTTTTTCAGACTTTTTAGGGTAGTTTAGTTCTTGGAAGATACGGTGACCTAGGAAATCTGGTGACCACATCGCTACCGCTAGGATTGCAAATGGTAGAGAAGCGATGAAGTGTTCAACGTTTGGCAAGCCAAGCATCCAACCTTCAGAAGTCGAACCCCACCAGTAAACTGGGTTTAGGTTTGGGATACCCATTTCAGTTTCGAATACGATATCGAAACCAGCGCCCAATGCTAATGCAATAGCAAGGCCTGTGAATGCACAAACTGGGATAGCTAACCAACGCTTGTTCACTTTTGCTAAGAAAGCATAGATAGCAATAGTAATAGCAAGAACGATTAAACCAACGTAACCCATGCTACCCGCTTCAACAGTAGAAGATTGAAGACCAACCGCCCATGCTTGAATCGAGTTAATTTGGCTCATGGTACCCGTTAGGCCTAAGAAAATGAGCAAGCCACCAGCGGTACCTTCCGAAGTCAGGTTAACCAGCTTGGAGCCGCCTTTTAGGAAACTTAGGATTAGACCGAAGACACCGATAAGGATAGCCAATGCAAGAGGGTGAGCACCAGCGAGAGCGATGGTACCAATAAGAGGAATCATTGGGCCGTGGTTACCGGCAAGGTTTGCTTTCGGGTTGAAGAAACCAGAAGCAAGGATACAGAACAGCAGTGCAGGAATCAGCATTTCTACACGAGCAACTTCAATCGCGAAGTCTTTACCTAGGTTTACGTGATCCCAAGCTTGAGTTAGGCCATCAGCCCAAGACATCATTACTGCAGAGTACATCGCGATGATACCGATGGTACCAGCAAGTGCAGGAACAAGATCTTCAAGTTCAAAACGGAAATCACGGCCTGGAAGGTTTAGGCCAAAACGACGAGGCTTCATGATTTGAAGTTCGTGATCTAAGTAATCTGAGCGGCTCTCAAATTCAGAAGCAGGGCGGTGTAGCTCTTTATAGCTTTTCTCTTCTACTTCAGAGTTCGCATTATTCACAACGTCTGACATAGATTCCTCATATTTTTATGTTAGTAATTCTAAAATTGAATTATAAAATTTCGCGTAATTGCGTTATTTCTTAGTTATAACTTATTAATATTATGTTGCACGGATTTGATGTGCTTTATGCAGCTAAGTTAAAAGAAATGTTTGGCATTTTTAATGCCTTATTCTTTGCTGCTGAGTCTAACAAGCTTACCCTTTAGGGTGATTGATCTTGATCACTTTATGAGTTTATGTGAAAGAAAGCTACAAAACGAAGCGATTCATTAACGTACCGTTGATGAATTGTGTAATTAGTTTTCACAAATTGACGTTAGCTATCTTCTTCATGCCTTGCTCTACATAGCATCAGCCGGATACCTCTGACTTACTGAGTGGTTTTACTATTAGCAACTGGTCTCTTAGTTGCCTATGAAGTTTTAACCACTCAACGGCCTTTAAATGACGTTCTCGTATAGTGAGTTTGGTGTACTACTGCGGGTGTTAGATTTTGTCGGAAGCGCAGTTTTTAAGTTCACAAAACGTGTTTTTCTTGTGAGGCATCAAGCTACGAGAATCTCATTTTGATTAACTTTATTTAAACAATGTCAGAGTCGCAATTACAGCTTGTTGATACGTTTCATTCAATAAATTGAGACTAAAACGCTATTCATTGCATAATAAGTCAGAGTTAATCGCTATTTATTCTCAATTATTAGGTTAATAATTTGTTGCATGTTGTTTCGTGTGGTGCTAGTTTGTATCGCATGAAAAGGTCGGAGTACCTTGCATTTTCACAAACTTGGGAGAGAAAGCGCATGAAAGATGTACCAGCGCTGGACATAAAGGATTTACACAAAACGTTTGGTCAAAATGAAGTTTTAAAGGGAATTTCACTTTCTGCGCATAAAGGCGATGTAGTATCGATTATCGGATCTTCAGGGTCGGGTAAAAGTACTTTCCTTAGATGTATCAACCTTTTAGAGACGCCTACTGCTGGCGAGATTTGGGTTAATGGTGAATTAATTCAAATGAAAAATAACCGCCAAGGTGTTTCTGTTCCTGCCAATGAAAAACAAGTACAGCGAATCCGTTCTCGCTTAGCAATGGTTTTTCAGGGTTTCAACCTGTGGTCTCATCTGACCGTTCTCGAAAATGTTATCGAAGCGCCTGTTCACGTCTTAGGTGTACCTAAAGCACAAGCGATTGAAAATGCTGAGCTGCTACTGAAGAAAGTAGGGCTATATGAACGCAAAGATTACTACCCGGGTCATTTATCTGGCGGACAACAACAGCGTGCTGCGATTGCAAGAGCGTTAGCGGTTGATCCTGAAGTAATGCTATTTGATGAACCAACATCGGCACTTGATCCTGAGTTAGTAGGGGAAGTACTTGGTGTAATGCGCGATCTAGCAGAAGAAGGAAGAACCATGCTTGTGGTAACACATGAAATGGCTTTTGCTCGTGACGTATCAAATCATGTGATGTTCTTACATCAAGGCTTGGTGGAAGAACAAGGCGATCCAGCTAAACTGTTTACTGAGCCTGAATCTGAGCGATTACAACAATTTATCTCATCGATTTACTAATCAGAATTGAAATGCTGTTGCTAAGGTAAATGGCGACAGTGTTAACAATGAAACACAACAAGTAAGTTAATAAGTAACAACAAACACAATATTAAAATTAGCAAAACATAAAAACCTAAATCACAGGAGTAGGGATATGAAAAAGTGGTTATTAGTCGCGGCACTTGCTGCAACTGCTGCAACGGGCGTAGCTCAAGCAAAAGAATGGAAAACAGTACGTTTCGGTATTGAAGGTGCTTACCCTCCATTTAGCTGGACAGAAGCTGACGGTTCGCTGAAAGGCTTCGATGTCGATATGGCTAACGCGCTTTGTACTGAAATGCAGGTGAAGTGTAAGATCGTTGCACAAGATTGGGATGGTATTATTCCTTCTCTGCTTGCTCGTAAATATGATGCGATCATTGCGGCAATGTCTATCACGGAAGAGCGCAAGAAAAAGATCGATTTCACAGGTAAATACGCACTTATCCCGAACAAGTTCATCGCTAAAAAAGGTGCAGGCCTTAACTTTGATGATCTAAGTGGTCAAAAAATTGCCGTTCAACGTGCAACAACTCACGACAAGTACCTAACAGATAACTACGGCGACACAGTAGAAATCGTTCGTTACGGTTCATTTGACGAAGCTTACCTTGATCTAGCTAACGGTCGTGTTGCTGCTGTACTGGGTGATGCATCTGCTCTAGAAGAAGGTGTACTAAACAAAGCGGGTGGTGAAGACTACGAGTTTGTTGGTCCATCACTAACTGATCCTAAGTGGTTCGGTGAAGGTTTTGGTATTGCTCTACGTAAGCAAGACAAAGATCTGACTAAGCAATTAGATGCTGCAATCCTTTCACTACGTGAAAAAGGCATCTACCAAGATATCGCTGCTAAATACTTCAACTACGACGTATACGGTAAGTAATCTTTAGCGTCACTTCTTAAGGGAGAGGCTCTCCTCTCCCTGTCTTACCAACTTTTTCGCAGTTCTGTTGGAATTCATTATGTTTGATTTACAAGGATATGAAGCGTCGATCCTGAAAGGGGCGGTGCTTACAATCGAAGTTGCCTTACTGTCGCTAATTTTAGCTATGGTTCTTGGTATGCTAGGTGCCTTAGCTAAACTCGCGCCTTATCGCTGGGCTCGTGCAATTGCAACCCTCTACACAACCGTTATTCGAGGTATACCCGATCTCGTATTGATGATGCTAATTTTCTTTGGTGGACAAATCCTTTTAAACAACAGTTTGTATTCCATCAATGAGTGGCTCAATGAGTGGTTCACATCAAGTGACCCTAACCACGAATGGACCGCTTACCTACCTGATTATATTGATGTCAGCCCATTCATTGCCGGTGTCTTAACGATTGGCTTTATCTTCGGTGCTTACATGGCTGAAACCTTCCGTGGTGCAATAATGGCTGTCGACAGCGGTGAGATGGAAGCGGCAAAGGCCTATGGCATGGGCCCTGTCTTAGCATTCCGTCGTATTCTATTACCGCAAATGATTCGTCACGCATTGCCGGGGTTTGGTAATAACTGGTTGGTTTTACTAAAAACTACCGCGCTGGTTTCTATTATTGGCCTTGAAGACATGGTACGTGTTAGCGCTCTGGCGGCGGGTTCAACCAAAATGCCATTTACCTTCTATATGACGGTGGCAATCATCTTCTTATTCTTCACCAGTGTTTCGACGGGCTTACTTAAGTTGGTTGAACGTAAATTCAGTATCCACGCGAGGTAGTTATGGACTTTTCATTGATAATTGAAAGCCTGCCGATTTACCTTGGTGGTTTGTGGACAACGGCTTGGATGGTTTGTGTCGCTTTGATTGTTGGCTTATTCGTAGCCATACCATTAGCTATCGCTCGCAATAGTCCAAATATGCTGATTAACGCTCCGGCTTGGTCGTTCATTTATTTCTTCCGTGGTACGCCGTTATTGGTGCAGTTGTACCTGATTTACTACGGTATGGACCAATTCTTCCCAGTAAAGGATACACTATGGGAAAACGCGTGGTTCTGTGCTTTAGTTGCGTTTATTCTGAACACATCAGCATATACCGCAGAGATCATTCGTGGTGCTATTAATGGCTTACCGAAAGGTGAAGTTGAAGCAGCAAAAGCGTATGGTATGAGCACACCCAAGACATACCGCCGCATCATTTTACCAAGTGCTCTACGTCGTGCATTGCCGGCTTACAGTAACGAAGTTATCTTTATGCTTCATGGTTCAGCGGTAGCAGGTATCGTAACCATTATGGATCTAACTGGTGCTGCACGTTTGGTCAACTCTCGTTACTACGCTCCATTCGAGTCTTTCCTAACTGCAGGTCTATTCTACATGGCGCTAACGTTTATCATCATTGCGATTTTCAAATTCGCAGAGAAGCGTTTCCTTGCTTACCTAAGACCGTTAAGTTAACTCTACGATACAGATTTTCTTAGATAAACGGCGCTCTTGTAGCGCCGTTTTTAATTTCAATTCAATTGTTCGGGTTCTAATAAGTTTAAGTGGTATTTGTTAAATTCACTCCATAAATTACGAACCCATTAGTCGAATCAATTGACTTCATTAAACCCATAGATACACTTGCTCCAATTTTTTTGAGTGTCGTATAACAATGAAAAAAAACATCTTATCTTTGTGTCTAATTTTGCCGTCGTCTCTACTACTTTCTGCATGTGGTGGTTCTAGTGATTCCGCTCAACCTCCGAGTAAAACGGAGGTACAAAAAGCGCTTGAATCCGGAGATGCATCCCTTGTATCTAATGCCAATGAGTTTATTGACGCCAGCCAAACGCTCGTTGCCCAATACAAATCTGATTACAGTCAAATTAAACAGTCTCTGTCTAAAAATTCAGACGGCACGCCGCTGCGCAATCTTCATTGGGATCCAACACACGATGCCGCGATCATCTTCCCAACTTACGGCTTCAACGATGTCATCCTGAAAACCAATAAAGCGATGCAGAGTGGATATACTGACCAAGAGCTTGCGATTGGTATTGCAGGTTATACATCGAGCGGTAGTCGTTACGCTGCGTTAGCAAGTAACCCATTTCGAACTAAGCAACGTTCAACGGATTCAGTCAACGCAGAAATGGAAGTGTGGTTGAAAAACTTGGTGGGTTGGGCATCTGGCACAAGTTCACCTAAGAATGTTGTCTTGGCTCAGATGGATCAGTCTTATTATTTTCCTGATGACAAAGCAACGCGAAACTGGCTAACGAGCAACATCAATCCTTCGATGGTTATCAATGATGACAACGCCTGTGACGGCAGAAAATTAAGCCAATGTATTGAAACGAACAACCCTGATTTATTGATTTTGTCTCAAAAGTTAAATGATGGTGACGAAATTAACGATGTAATGACGGGGTTACGTTTGGCGTTCAACAAAAAGATTCCCGTACTGTACTTGCATCTTGATGGCGGTATGACGGACTTAGGCAACGCACTATTTGCAGAAATGCATATGACGTATGTTGGTGATAACTATTGGCGCAGGCTAGGGCTGTCAAATTGGGATTCAACGCAACTGATTGATCGCATGCCAGATAATATCGTCAAACAACAAGCACTTTTACAGCGCCTGAAACTCGATAGTTTCACTGTTGACTTAAATTTATGTGATGACAAATCTTGCCCAGATGAGTCCAACATGGATGAAGAGTTCTATAAGGCAGCGAACAGTATTCGTTCACACCTAACGACGCTTGATAGCAAAAAAATTGATCTCTTTGCATCCAAGAACTACGAATATGAAAAGCTGTTACTGCTACTTGCTGATCGCTACCGACAAGACGTTAAGTACCCAATGGGTAAAGACGTAACAGATAGAATCGACTTTCTTCGGTCGTATTACAGTGATTACGCGACATACAACACTCGACAACATAACGCAGCACAGCCGAGTTTAGGGAACTTCAGTACCAAGAACTTTAAGAATGTCCCTCTCATCACCAAGATTATTACTTTAGAGTCAAAGAAAAACTTCCGTGCGGCGGGTGTATATGCCTTACCGGGTAAGACGATCAAAGTGACGCGATTAGATAATAACAAAGTGGCAACGTCGATTGCCCTTAACACACTACGTAGCGGTGCGACTCATGAGTTTTCGGGTAAAGACGGCTATGCAAGGCCGAAGTTTTTGACTTCGGTAACTTACCCCGTAAAACATGGAGAAACGATATACCTGACCTCTGCCTATGGCGGGACATTACAAGTTCATTTTGATACCAACGATATCGATGTAGAGCTGCGTTTTGAAAATGTTGCCCAACACCCTGTTTGGCGAAGTAAAGCGGACAACGATAGCTTTGTCGCGCAGCTCGAAGAAGGTAACTTTGACTGGGCTGAGTTGGTGACTCCCGGATTTGAAGTTCACTCTAAACTAGACAAGATGAAAGAGTCTATCGGAGCTTCTGATTGGGCACAGCCGCATGATATGGCTCTCGCCACAGAGCGTTACGTACACAACCTTCCTCATGCACTTGCGGGTTTCAAAGGGCCAGGAATTGATGAAATTGCTGAAATACACCAATACGGAGAGGCAAAGGGCTGGGAAATTGCGAACATTGATATTGTAAAGCACATGAATGCCGATCAAGCGACTTGTGGTTACGGTTGTTCAGGAAACCCTTACGATGCTTATTGGTCTTTTCATCCTCTAGGGCATGGTGATTTGCACGAGCTTGGTCATGGACTGGAAAGAGGGCGTTTTAGATTCTCTGGGTGGGAAGGCCACTCAACAACCAACTACTATTCGTATTTCAGTAAATCAAAGTATTACAAAGATACGGCAAAGGTATCGTCTTGCCAAAGCCTAGACTTTAAAGGGCAGTATCAACTTTTACAGCAGAGCCGAACTCAGCCAGATCCAAACGCTTTTATGGCGGCTCAAAATCAAACGGGTTGGAGTTGGGGGGCTCGTATGTTCATTCAAATGATGATGTTGACTGAGCAGCAAGGTGTATTGAATTCAGGTTGGCATTTACTAGGGCGCTTACACTTGATTGAACGCGAGTTTAATCGCTTGAAAGCCAGTGATACTCTTTGGAACAACGGTAAAGGCTCTATTGGTTTTTCTGATTACACCAAACAAGAAGCCGAAGGCATCACCAACAATGACTGGATGCTTATCGCATTAAGCTACGTAGCAGAAAGGGATATGAAGCAATACTTAGATATGTGGGGATTCAGTTTCAGTGATAAAGCGAAGCAACAAGTCACAGCTCTTAGTCTAAGTAACATGCCTTTGACATATTTTGCATCGTCTAATCAAGGCTATTGCTTAGATGAATTTGCTAAGACGCCGTTAGATGTTGACGGCACGACCGCTTGGCCGCTTAATTAGGTATATGGCAGATAGAGTCACGAAGAAAAAAGAGAGGAGATATTAACTCCTCTCTTTCGTTATTCGCTTCTGGTTAGCCTAGTGAACACGATTTACCAGCTACTTGATATGGCTAAGTTCTGTTACCTAAAAGTAACTACTTAAACGTCGACCAAATTGGCGCGTGATCTGACGGTTTTTCGATGCCGCGTAGTTCGTAGTCGATGCCCGCTTCAGTACACTTGTCAGCAAGCTTCTGAGTCGCAAGTACCACATCAATGCGCAGGCCGCGGTTGTCCACGAAGCCTTTTGAGCGGTAATCAAACCATGAGTATTGATCGTTCACTTCAGGGTGTAGCAAACGGAAGCTGTCCACAAAGCCCCAGTCCATCAATATTTTCAACCATTCGCGCTCTTCTGGCTGGAAAGAACATTTACCTGTTTTCAACCAACGTTTTGCATTAGGTTCACCAATACCGATATCAATATCGGTAGGGCTGATATTAATGTCGCCCATCACAATCACTTGTTCATCTTTGTTGTGGTAATCGTTCAGGTACGTCATTAAGTCTTTGTAGAACTGGCGCTTGTACGGGTATTTGGTTTCATGCTTAATGTTGTCGCCTTGAGGGAAGTAACCATTTAGCACAGTGATCTTCTCACCATTGTCGTCTTCAAACGTCGCCATGATCATGCGTTTTTGATGGTCTTCGTTGTCTGTAGGAAAGCCTTTTTGTACCGAAATTGGCTCTTGCTTACAAAGCATCGCCACACCGTAGTGAGCCTTTTGACCGTGGAAGTAGACCTTGTAACCCATAGCTTCAACATCGGCTAGTGGGAAGGCTTCATCGTGCACTTTGATCTCTTGTAGACCAATCACATCAGGTTGGTGCTTATCGATAATAGCTTGAAGCTGATGAAGACGGGCTCTAAGGCCATTGATGTTGAAGCTAATTACTTTCATTTGTTTTTATACCTCTCGTAAACCCTTGTGATTGCTTGCTTTTCAAGGGCTTGCTGATTTGGTGGGTTTCATGATTAATCGTATTTAAGCATGCTTAATAATTTCTGTCGCCATTTTGTCGCCCCTAAATGGCGACAAAATGGTGTGAATACTCACTTTTACGCAGAATCTACTGAGTCTTTAGCAAGTCTAAAAAGAACGCGTATTCAAGTGCGTCTTCTTTTAATCGCTTAAATCGACCAGAAGCGCCACCGTGACCGGCTTCCATATCGGTTTTGAACAGCAGCACGTTGTTGTTTGTTTTCATCTCACGCAGCTTCGCCACCCACTTCATGGGTTCAAAGTATTGTACTTGTGAGTCATGCAAGCCTGTTGTTACCAACATGTTCGGGTAGCTTTGAGCCTTCACATTGTCATATGGTGAGTAACCTAGCATGTAATCGTAATAGGTTTTATCGTTCGGGTTGCCCCATTCGTCATACTCGTTGGTGGTAAGAGGAATCGATTCGTCAAGCATGGTTGTGACAACGTCCACAAACGGAACATGTGCTCCGATGCCACAGTACAGTTCTGGTGCTTGGTTGATGATTGCGCCCATCAATAGACCGCCAGCAGAACCACCAACGGCGAACACTTTATCTTGTGCGCCGTAGCCTTCTTCAACTAGCCCTTTGGTTACATCGATAAAGTCGTTGAACGTGTTTTGCTTGGTTAGCTTTTTGCCGTCCTCATACCAAGGGCGCCCGAGCATCTCTGAACCGCGGATGTGAGCGATCGCAAAAACAAAACCTCTATCCAGTAGGCTTAGGCGAGTTGAGCTGAAGGTAGGTTCGATCGTAGATCCGTAAGAGCCATAGCCGTATTGGTAGATTGGGTTAGTGCCGTCTTTCTTGAATAAATCTTTGCGATAAACCAGAGAGACAGGTACTTGCTTACCATCGCGAGCCGTTACCATAATTCGCTCTGATTGGTAGTTATCCGCTTCGAAATCACCCAATACAGGTGTTTGTTTCATGACTTCGGATTCTCCTGAACTTAGGTCGAAATCATAGTAAGTACCTGGTGTGGTTAAGCTGCTGTAATAGACGCGAACTTTTGAGTTATCTAATTCATAGTTACTTGTTAGGTAAGCAGCAAAAGCAGTGTCGTTAAATTCAAGTGGGAACTCTTTCCCTGTTGAGAGTTGACGAACTTTCACTGTAGACAAGCCATTCGCACGTTGCTCGTAAACCAGATGGTCATCAAACAGCTCGAAGTCAACAAGCTGAGTATTCTCGTCAGCAGGAATGACATCGACCCATTTAGAGCGGTCATGCATCTCTTCAGCAGTGACTTTCATTAAACGGAAGTTGACCGCTTGGTAGTTGGTGTAGATGTAGTAACAATCACCTAGCTTAGCGATGCTGTACTCGATACCCGTTTCTCGTGGGTAGAAAGCTTCAGCTTTAGCGTTTGGGTTGTTGGCATCTATGACTGAAACACCGCTGGTTTCTGTACTCGAGTGCCAAATGTAGACCTGTTCACCATCTTTGCTTTTACTTAAAGAGGTGTAATAAGCGCTATCGGCTTCTTCGTAGATTAGCTCATCGCTTGTTTGAGGTGTGCCTAACACATGGCGGTAAACTTGATAACCAAGTAATGTTTGTGGATCTTTTTTGATGTAGTAAAAGGCTTGGTTGTCGTTTTGCCATGCAATAGCGCTCGAAGCTCCTTCAATTTCATCTGTTAGGTATTCACCTGTCGTGAGGTCTTTAATCTTGATGGTGTAAATACGGCGGCTCAGCGTGTCTTCGCCATAGGCCAACAAGTTTTCGCTTGGGCTGATCGTTAAGCCACCAATACTGAAAAATTCATGGTCTTTTGCTAGTTCGTTAACATCTAAGATGACTTGCTTGTCTGTACCTAAAAAGTCATTTTCACGCAAGTGAACTGGGTATTCGTTGTCACCTGTGACTTCATTCGAGTAGTAGTAGCTGCCTTTGCGAACTGGAACCGAATGGTCGTCTTTTGCGATTCGGCCTTTGATCTCTTCAAATAACTGTTCTTGTGATGCTTCAGTGTGTTTCAGCACGGCCTCTGCGTACTGGTTTTCTTGCTCAAGATGCTGCAAGATCTCTGGGTCTTGGCGCTCATCATCACGCATCCAGTAATAACCATCGATTCGGGTATCACTATGAATCGTCATTGCATGAGGGACTTTCTTAGCTACGGGAGCTTGGGTTTGATGTGCGATGAGTTGCGATGGAGAGTTGTGGTCCATGGTTGTTATTCCTTGATTGCTGCATCCGGCGACAAGTGCGGCCGATACGGCTAATGTGGTTAAAGCGAAACGCATCTGTATATCCTATTGTGTACCTTACTCGTTTTAATGCCAGCATCCTTTAGTGGTTAGTTTTCTTCCAGTGATGTTATTTATAATGGGATTCTGGATTGGTACTTTCAGCGTAAGTGTCTGTTATTGTTTTCAATAAATCAAAGTAATGTTTAATGGAATCGATGGTAGATGTGAGCTGGGGGAAACGTGCAATGAAAAAGGGACATACTTTTCAGTCTGTCCCTCTTCGTTGTTTGAGCTGAGGTAGAGTTTACTTTAGATAGCCAATGGCATTTCGTTTGAATGGTCAGGTTTACGATTAACCCAACGTAAACCAAGCATGGCGATGAATGACATTGCAATCATCAAGCAACCGAGCGGAAGTTGGTCTTGAGCTGGGAAGAACGAGGCCAGTAGTGTTGCGATGCCAGCACCTAGATTTTGCATACCACCCAAAATTGCACCTCCAGTACCTGCGTGGTACGGGAATGGCGAAAGCGCCCCTGTTGTTGCCGCCGGGAATAAGATACCAGCGCCCAAAAAGTAAATCGTAGCACCACCGATCAAAGTTAATGCTGTTGTTTGACTAAATAGACCTGGTATCAACACCACGGTAGACCCTACCAAGATAGCAACTAGTCCAACATTCAGAGCGCGGCGCTCACTGCTACGTTGTGCGATGTAACTGGATAGGCCAGCACCGACTAAGTAACCTGGAATGGGTAATACAAACAACAAGCTTACTGTGGTTGCTGGCAAGCCAAGTACTCCGCCAAGTAATACACCTGCCGCAGCTTCAAATACCGCTACACCTGCAAATGTTGCGACCAATACCAATAAGAAACCTTGGAAACGTTTGTCAGATAGAACGAACTTGTAGCTGTTGGCAACCGATTCATGTTTGCGTCGTTCTTTTGGCAGAGTTTCCATCATGCTCGTCATCATGGTGATCACCACTGCGATACCAAACAGCGCCAGGAACAAGTAGCTAGAACGCCAACCGAAAGCTTCTGTTAAGTACCCACCTAATACAGGAGCCATCAATGGTGAGAAAATCACACACATGCTAATTAAGCTGTTTGCGCGGTGCAGTTCTGCGCCTTCAAAACAGTCGCGAGTCAATGTACGAGACATCGCACCACCACAACCGATGCCCAAACCTTGTATAAAGCTACCTGCTAAAAACCATTCATATTCGTGAGCAAACAATGCCACCAAAGTACCGATGATGTAGATGATCAAACCGACGACGATGATTGGTTTGCGACCTAGGCGATCAGAAAGTGGACCGTATGCAAATTGCGACAGACCATAAGGGATCAGGTAGCACGCCATCACAGCTTGAAGCGAAGATGCTGAAACCAAGAACTCACCCGCCATATGACCGATAGAAGGCACGTACATCGTTTGAGTCATTTGACCCACGGCAGTCAGGATAGCGATTAAAAAGGTAAGTTTCGCTAATGGAAACGAGGCGGACATTTGCGTATCTCTCCAAAAATTAGGACGTAAAAAGTCTTGGCGTTCCATTAAGGAGAGCCAAATAAGTAAAGTAACCTGGGAATCTAGGCGCGAGATATTAGAGATTGAGCGTCTACTTAGCAACCAAAAAGTGTGAAGTTGATCAAGATAAAATTCTATAGCTTGGATTATAAAAACTAATCCGAATTTATTGAGGTTATAAAATAAAAAGGAGTCATAGGCTTCCTTGAAATGTTGCAACTGCTCTGAAGCAATTTGCGTTATTCATGACCGGAAGCTTAGGCACAAAGAAGCCTAAGTCTGACAAGCTGAAAGCTCTTGAAATCAAAGCAATAACAGACAAAATACACGATTTATTAACATTTCTATAAACTTTCGTTTTATATGCACGTAATTTGTGCTGTAATTATCCGCTAAGCTATTCGTCTAACTCATTCACATTGTGCATAGCAGTTTGTTACTAATGTGATGGTTACGGTTATGGAAGTCTTTTGGCTTAAATAAGGATATTAAATGCGCTCTCTATCAGTACAGTGGAAAATAACCCTCTTAGCAGGTTGTTGTTTAATCATTACGTCACTGTCTCTCATTGGTTTCTCGATCTACAACGCGACGAGCAATCAACAGGTCATAAAATCTCAAAGCTCAGAATCAGTGATTAACAAAACTCAACAGTTGTTGGCATCCGTTTCTCAGCTTAATGCTCAGGAAACTCAACGTTATGTCGATGAAGCTATTTATCGAGCAGAAATGTTGGCTTCTAGTGCTCAGTTTCTAAAGAACAACGCAGACGAAAACTTTACCCCAAGTGAAGAGCTTCGTACTGCGTTAGATGAAATGGTTCGTCGTTCCGTTTTGAACTTTGATTCTATTCAAGGGGCTTACCTAGTCTTCAAGCCCGATTTACTTGATGCTGAAGATGCGAATTATGTCGATGCGGATTATGTCGGCTCGAATGAAAGAGGGCGTTTTGCTCCTTATTGGAAGGTCGCAGATAATGGTGAGAATGTTCTTCCAAACGTGTTATCAGAATCAACATTGAGTGATAACAGCAATAGCGAACGCTTTTTCTGTCCTTTGTCATCTGGACAAACGTGTATTAGTACGCCAAGAGTTGTGAGTAGCGGTGGTCAAGAACTGCTTACGTCTTCGATTTCGGTGCCTATCATCGTTGATGATGTGGCGATTGGTTTTTTGGGCATCGACTTAAGGCTCGATGGTTTAACCAATGTTGTCACTCAATCGGATCAAAGCTTGTTTGAAGGTGCAGGCGCGGTTTACGTCGTTAGCTTAGACGGTTCCGTTATCGCTTCTGATGATCAAAGTATTGCGGTTGGTTCGAGTTTTCAAAGCAACAATACAAGTAGTGATCTAATGACGGACTTTATCTTTGGTGGCGAAGTCACGACTCAATGGAGTGAGAATGGTGAGTGGTTACTCGCATTTGCACCTGTTGTTGCCGCCAACCAAACTTGGGGTGTGCTGTTTGAGATTCCAAGAGAGAGTGTGGTTGCTGACGCGAATCAATTGGATGCCATTATTAGTACTAAGCTAAGTGAAGGTATTAAGACTGAAGTGATTGCGGGTATTAGCTTTATTCTTTTCGGTCTAGCGATCATTGCTTTTGCTTCACTGTCCATTGTTAAGCCTATTCGACAGGTGGTTGAGAGACTGAACGATATTGCTTCTGGTGAAGGTGATTTAACGCAACGCTTGGAAGTGAAATCTCAAGACGAAATTGGTCAGTTGTCACAAGGGTTTAACCTGTTCTTAGACAAGCTTCAACACACGATTAAAGAGGTGATTCAGACCACTGAGCAAGTGGCGAGCACGACAAGCCAAGCGAAGGCCTCGGCATCAAGTACTCGTGAAAGTAGTGAGTCTCAGTTTAAAGAAGTGGATCTTGTGGCGACCGCGGCAGAAGAGATGACTCAGACTTCGGGCTTAGTGGTACAAAATGCTGAAATAGCCGTTGATGCCGCTTGTGAAGCGAATCGTTCTGCTCAGCAAGGCCAACAGGTTATCGAACTTTCTGCCGGTGAAATGAGAAAGCTGGTGGATCGTATGTCGAGCGCCGTGCCTATTGTTGAAGAGTTGGCTAAAAATAACGGTAACATCACTGAGATCTTAAGTGTGATTGAAGGAATCTCTGAGCAAACCAACTTACTGGCATTGAATGCCGCGATTGAAGCGGCTCGTGCAGGCGAACAAGGTCGAGGTTTTGCTGTCGTTGCTGATGAAGTAAGAAACCTTGCGAGCCGAACGCAGTCATCGGTTGGTGAAATCAGAGCTGTGATCGACAAGGTCCACGCGGGCACTCAAGATGTCGTTGAAGCGATACAAGAAGGTAATATTCTCGCTAACGACACGGCATTACATGTTCAAAAAGCGGTCGAAGATCTGGGTTCGATCTTTACTTCTATAGAAGCGATCAGTGATATGAACAACCAGATCGTGAGAGCGGCAGAAGAGCAACAATCGGTTTCCGGTGAAGTGAACCAAAGTGTCGTTAATATCCGTGATTTGAGTGCGAAGATCTTGGATCAAGCCGCAGCTTCTGAACAAGTGGGTAGCGAAATTGATCAACTGTCCCAACAGCAGCAGAAATTGGTTAATCAGTTCAAGGTTTAGTCTAGTTGTTCACTGTATCGCTTTTAAGCTTAGTTAACAATTGAATAGAAAAAGGGACAAATGAAGATTTCATTTGTCCCTTTTATTTTTCTTGGGCTCTAACGCTTTAGGGCTTGGCGATATCCGCGAAACCGATGAACGAAGTTAGTCTTCGATAAACCAGTAACCTTTATTCACCAATTCCGTCACGACGGTTACACCTGAAGGAGAAAGGTTAGTTGTTGAGTTAATTACCGAATCATCACACAGTACGTTTAGTAGCGAAGAATCAGCCTGTTCAACTTTAACGATTTCCCCATTGATGTAAGCTGTGTTGCTTTCATTCTCATGGTATAGCGCCTTTAACCCCGATACTCGACAGATCTCGCCTTCTGACTCTAAGTGTTGGGCGATTTCTTCTTCAGTCCATAATGGCTCAGGAGCGACGATATCTAGCTGGTGGCGTGATTGGCTTAGCAGACACCCCATGAATTCACTGATGGTTTCAGGTTGCTCTAGTGCAGATTTCAACATGTCGGTGAGATTGCTTAAATCCGATGAACGAATTTTTCCGTAGCCTTCTTGCGTTTTGAACTCTGGGTCATGCAGGTGAACATCACCCATATCATGAGCAAGTACAAAGTCGGCAAAGTTGCTGATCAGCTCTTGTTCTTTAGGGGAGCGGTAGCCAATAGAGTAGCTCATTGACGGCTCTAACGTGTTCCCTTCATGCGGGAAACCTGGTGGGATATAAAGGATATCGCCCGGCTCTAAAGTTTCATCAATGATCGGGTCAAAACCTTCGATTTGACGAAGTGCAGAAGCTTGAACGGTCTCTTTGTATTGGCCAATATCTTTTGCGCCGACTTTCCACTGGCGTTTACCTTGGCCTTGAATGATGAATACATCGTATTGATCAATATGGGGGCCTACGCCACCTTCTGGTGCTGAATAGCAGATCATTAGATCGTCGAATAACCAGTTTGGTAACGCTTGGAACGCTTCAGTCAGCTGATTGGCACCCTGATGCCAGTGGTTAGCCGCTTGAACGATCAATTGCCAATGTGTTTCAGTGAGTTCGCCAAACTTCTCTTCTGAGAATGGACCATGTTCTGCAGTCCATTGATTGTCGAGGTTAGAGACAAAGCGAGAATCCACTTCTTCTTCCATCGATAAACCAGCAAGTTCTTCCGGCGAAATTGGGTCGACGAAGTTTTGGAAGCCACCTTTCAAGATGGTTGGTTTTTTATGCCAGTAGTTTTCAAGAAATTCGGGCATAGAAAAGCTAAGTTGGTACATGTGAATCCTGTATGTTTTTATGCTAGATGCTAGATGCTAGATGCTAGTTTGGCTTGTAAATCTTGTTGGACAATCTTAATTGCTTCTAACGCAACCTTTGGGTCGATTTCGTTGCTTTCGAGCAGATAGATCAGGTCGACAGCTAACTTAACTTCTTCTGGGGCGTTATCCAGTGGTGATGATGGGTTATCAGTGTTCATTTCGCTTGGGGTTCTCTAAGTTAATCAGTCTCTCAATATTTTTCATTGAGTCTTCGCAGCGTTCTAATCGTTCTTTTGCTAATTGCCAAGCCTCGTCCGCTTTTTTCTTACTGTGGCGAGGCGCAGAATCAAACGCTAACTTGCGTACTCGTACTAAATCGACCAGTCGCTTTTGCCAATCTTGGTGCTGAGCGAGTTCGTTGTATAGGTCGTTAAGGTTTTTTCCTGACTTACTTTTTCGATCTAACCTTAAATCATGGTTGGCTAGTTCTCTTTGGATTGCAGCTATCTGATTAGTGAGTTTTTCTGTCAGGTAGTTGGCCCGAGAAGCAGTAAGTTGGTTTGTCGCTTGTTCTCGAACAATAGTGTTGTATGTTGCCTGAGTTTCGAGTGCGTAGGGCAGTAAAATAGAAGAGCTGCACTTAAACAAGGTTCTATCGAACAAGGCTTGATGATAAGCCCCTCGAGATTTATCAACCTGCGAGCAATGGCCAATTAAGGTATCAATGACGCTTTTTAATTTAGAGAAATGATTCATTTTACTTACCTTGGGCGACTGGGCTATAAGGTTACAAACCACGCTTCGTAAGCCAGTTTAATCGCAAGGACACTCACAACAGTCACAAAGACAGGTCGTATAAATGTAGCACCAAAGCGAATAGCAGAATGTGCTCCAACAAATGCACCAGCCATCAAACAAAGCCCCATGGTTAAACCTAGAACCCAATCAATATGACCGAGAATCGCAAAGGTCACCAAAGACGTAAAGTTACTGGTAAAGTTCATGGCTTTAGATAGACCAGAAGCAAGTAAGATATTAAGACGATAAAGCGCCATCGAGCTCACAGTCCAAAAAGCGCCGGTTCCTGGGCCTGCAACACCATCATAAAAGCCGAGAATGAATCCTTGGTACTTTTGCTTTCTCTTGAGTACCGGGCACGGTTTAGGAGACACATTATGGCTCACATCTGGAGTCTTATGAAAAATGGTATAGACCGCTGCTGCAAGAATGACTAGCGGTAATACCTTCTCTAACCACTCTGTGCTTATGGCATCAACAGTCAGGGTGCCGATTGTTGCACCTATTAAAGTAGATATGAATGCATTGACCCAACATTCAGGTTTGAACAGCTTCTTGCGATAGTAAGTAAAAGCGGCTGTTGATGAGGCGAATGTTGCGGCCAGCTTATTAGTACCGAGTGCAATGTGTGGTGGTAAACCAAGCGATAGCAAAGCTGGTACAGTTAACATTCCTCCGCCACCGGCGACAGCATCAATAAAGCCTGCAGCAAATGCAACCAAGGCAAGTATGACCAACATGGTTGGCTCAATCATTTCCATAAATAGCTAGTGTTCTCGTTATCGGCTGTTCGGGCAGCCACATGAAGAATCGAGGGATTAGTCATGCTGGGTTGTGAATGCAAGGGCCTAGCGATGGCAGGCCCATAACTACCACGAAGGTAGGAAAATTAGTATTTTATTGTTCTTTTAAAAGGCGGTAGCGAATCGAGTAGGGACTTTCCGTATCGCTTCGTGACTATGCGTCTATCAAGGATCGTGACTTTACCAGAATCTCGTTCTTTACGCAGCAATCTACCCACAGATTGAATAAGCTTTTTACTCGCTTCTGGAACAGTAATCTGCATAAAAGGATTACCGCCACGAGATTCAATATATTCTGAATGTGCCCGCTCTACAGGTGAGGTAGGAACACCAAAAGGAATCTTGGTAATAACAAGGTTTTCAAGCAGCTCGCCAGGCAGATCAAGACCTTCAGAAAAGCTACCCGTTCCAAAAAGAACGCTTGTTTTACCTTGGTCTATGAGCTTTTTATGTTTTTTTAGGATTTCAGTTCGTGAGGTATCCCCCTGAACCTGTAACGCCCACGACTTTTTAACGAAATCTGTTGCCAAAGCCTCGGCCACTTGGTTCATTTGCCAATAAGAAGAGAATAGAATGAGATTGGCTTTGTTGTCTTCTATTACCTTAGGCAAAATTTCAATAAGATATTCGGTAAACTGAGGTGCTTGTGGTTCGTACTTCATTGCAGGTACCACTAATTCAGCTTGGTTCTGATAATCAAACGGCGATGCCAAAGCAAGAAATTGTACGCCATCTTCTGCTTTTTGACTGATACCTGATTGATGACAAAAAAAGCTGAAAGAGTTGAGTGCTCTCATGGTCGCAGATACTAACACTGCACCAACACAACGACTCCAAATCTGTTGGTCCAGTTGCCAACCGACTTCTAATGGTGAGACATTAACAACAAAGTCTCCCTCGCTTTCTTTGCTTAATTCAAGCCAGCGAGCCAAAGGCGCCCCTTTTTCTCTCTTAGGTTCAGCCATTAATCGCCATACTTGAGCAAGGTTTTCTGTTCTTTGTATATAAAAGCCAATTTCTGCAAGCGCAGGCTCTGCAAGCTTTGCTGAAAGCTCTCCGTCTTTAACTCGTTCTGCAATCAAGTCTGCAATTTTTGCTACGGCTTGGCTCGCCTTTTGCGTTAATTGTTTGAGATCTTTCGATTCGCTTTCTAACCATTCAGGTAAGTCACCATGCTCGAAGCGATACAAGCCATCTTCGAAGTGGCTAGCGTCAAACTGTTTGCTCATTTTAGTCAGAGTCGGGATCAGTTGTTGTACTGAGTCTTGCAACTCATTTCTAAATCTATGAACACGTTTCTCGTCTGCTAGCCCCGAAAGCTTAGTGATCGATTGATTCAAACGCTCTAACCAAGAGGCCGCACCTTTTAAGCTTGCGGCAGCAGAGGAGTGATCTCTCGCTACGTGTGGCAAGTGGTGAGCTTCATCAAATATATAGATGCTATTTTCTGGTTCTGGCAGTATCACACCGCCGCCTAGGTCCGCATCAGCCATCACTAAACTGTGATTGGCGATAATCACGTCTGCTTTATCTAGCTCTGAACGCGCTTTTTGGAAAGGGCAGTCTCGGTGCGTAGGCATACTGTTGTTACAGCTGTGCTTATCACTGACAATCATCTGCCAAATCATGTTGTCGATAGGTTTTGGCCACGAATCACGGTCACCATCCCATTTACCTTGGGTGAGGCTGCGGTACATGGTTTGCAGTTGCTCGATGTCTTTCTTTTTTGGTTTGGACTCGAACATGGCCATTTGACCACCATCAACCCCACACGCAGCGGCCAACTTCTCTGTACAACAATAACGCTGCCTTCCTTTCGCTAAGATGAAAGAAAACTCTCTATCAGTAAGTCGTCTATATAGAGGGAGATCTTTATTGACGAGTTGTTCTTGTAGCGCAACGGTCGCTGTTGAAATGACGATTTTACGATTGTTGAGCACGGCGACAGGAATTGTTGCCATTAAATAAGCCAGTGACTTCCCGATCCCGGTACCTGCTTCAGCAACAATCATGCGATTACTTTTGTGGTATTGACCACAAAGTGTCTTCGCTATTTCTGCAACAAGGTAATTTTGAGCACGTCGAGGTACAAAGTTATCCAACTGATCTTGGAGGTTTTGATAACTGGTGCGTATAGAATTTTGAATTTTAGTAGTTAGCATACTGTGACCTACGTAACGGAGCGAGGATAGTAGCACATATCACTAGTCGGTACATTTACCGCAAAATAGCTTGCTTTTGAATCAAAGGTAGATCTCGTTCACAAAAAAAAACTGAACCTTCAGGAACTTAACGATTTTATTTATGTTACGAAATATATATATTAAAAAATCGCACGATGCAGGCGTTAAATTCTGTGAATCACGATTTAAACCTAAATTAGTGGGCTATTATACTGAGTTGTTCTTTATTTGGGCTATTATATTTCCCTTTAAATTTAAGGGTAAGTTGCTCGTAAAATGATGAAAAAAAATGTAAACCTATGATTTTTATGTATTTTTGTTTTTTTTAGGTTTGTTTTTAGTTTATTTGACACGCAGGATAATCTTTTGCAATCTAGACCACGAAATTTAGTGGCGGTGATTAACTACCAAAGAGTAGTAATGACCAGTCATAAAAAATAAAAGGGAACCGGGCAAGGATCTCCCATTCTTAGAAAAGGCAGTGGATTTATTATGAAAAAGACTCTATTAGCTCTAGCAGTTATGACAGCAGCTGGTTCTGCAAACGCAGCAATCGAAATTTACAACCAAGACGGCGTTTCTGTTGACCTTAAAGGCGACATCGAAGTTGTATACAGCAACGAGTACAAAAAAGGTTCTTCAATGGAACAAAAAATCGAAGATGCTGACTTCGGTTTTGATATCAAGTACATGGTAAACGAAGAGTGGAAAGTTGGCGCTTACTGGGAATTTAACGGTTCTTCAGACGCAAACGCTACAGCGACTAAAAATGGTGATACATACGTAGCTGCATACCACAACACTCTAGGTTCAATTAAGTTTGGTCGCCTATGTACTGCTGTTGATGATCTAGGTATCGGCAAAGATGAAGCTTACGGCGTTTCTACACTTCTAGACAACACTACTAACGAGTGTGCTGACGAAGCTGTTCGTTACGACTACGACAATGGCGCTCTATACGCGACATTAGGTTACGTACAAGACAAACTAAACGCTGATATCGCAAAAGGTCGTACGCCAGCAGAGACTGAAGGTTCAAACGCTGAGTACTTCGATGCTCGTATGGGTTACCGTTTTGCTGACTTCGACGTTTCTGCATTCGTTGCTGATTACGATACTAGCAAAGCAAAAGGCGATCACCAAGGTTACGGTGCTGAGCTAGTATTCTCTGGTATCGAGAATATTTACCTATCTACAGCATACTACGGTGTAAACTCTGACGCTGCGAACGATGACAACTCAGTAATCGCATTTGCTGCTGGTTACACTATGGGTCTTTGGGGCTTCAACACTGGTTACTCAATCGGTGACCACGATGTAGATCTTAAAGACGAAGATCGTTGGTTCGTTAACTCAACTTACGCAATCGCGCCAAACACTAAAGTGTACGCGGAAGTTGGTGGTATCGATTCAGATGATAAAGCAACATACAAAGCTGATAACGGTCTAGCAATTGGTGTTGAAGCATCATTCTAATGACCTCGTAATCGAGTTTTAGAAAAAAAGCCACCTTAGGGTGGCTTTTTTGTTAGGATAAAGAACACTTTATTAGATTTTAAAGAGAAACATGATGAAGAAAGTATTGTTAGCTTTGGGCTTACTTACAAGCGTTATTGGCAGTGTAAGTGCGGCAACTCTAACGCCTCAGAAAGGCGTATCAATTCTGTACATTAATGGTCAAGCTGCTCAAAATAAAATCAGTGAAAACCAAATTAATGAGGGTTTTAACCAGGTTTTAGTTCGCTTTGATAAAAAATTTGGTAACAGCGGTGTTTATTCTTCGGCACCTTATGTATTGAATTTTGATGTTACTGGTGAAGAGGTTGAAATTAAGGCTCCAAAAGTACGTAGCTATATGGAAGCTGAGAAGATCTTTGAAGCTGTGAATCCATCATGGGTCGTTTTGCAGGATGATGTCGCCATTAAATATCAACAGGATGTCATTGAACGTAAGCCCGGTTTTGCACCGTTTGGCGGTCTAGAGTCTCGACTGGCTGAGCATAATGCAAGTAAGGCAGTCTATTTTAAAGATGGCGTGTTACTTGATAAACCAGCGGAAGCAGTGGTTTTAGCTTCTGTGGTAGACAATACGACAGCACAGACAAGCGGCAAAGCTCAGAAACAAGTGAAACTGGCTGAGACTCAGAATGTTGAGCAATTGCAGGCTTGGTATATCAAAGCTTCTAAGCAAGAACGCAAAGAATTCCGTAAATGGATGATTGACCAAGAGTAATCAATCTTCATCTACAAAAAAGCGAGACTAATAAGAGTCTCGCTTTTGCTATATTAGTACTTTTTCTGTATCAGTAAGAGCTAAATCTCTTTCCATTCACCTGGCTGAAGCTGACCCACGTTCATATTGCCCATTGAGTAGCGGATTAGACGCAGGGTAGGGAAGCCTATGTTTGCCGTCATTCGTCTTACCTGACGGTTACGTCCTTCGATGATGGTAATCGCTAACCATGTTGTTGGTATCGCCGCTCTGAAGCGCACAGGAGGAGTTCTTTCCCAAACCTGAGGTTCTTGCATCACTTCTACTTCTGCAGGCAATGTCATACCATCTTTTAGCTCAACACCTTTTCTCAATTTATCTAAATCTTTCTCAGAAGGCGCACCTTCAACCTGTACCCAGTAAGTCTTGGTCGATTTTGAGTTCGGCTGAGTCAACTTAGCTTGAAAGATGCCATCATTGGTCAAGACCAATAAACCTTCACTATCTCGATCTAAGCGACCAGCAGCATAAACATCTTTTACGGGAATAAAATCCGCTAGCGTTTTTCTACCTTCGCCATCAGTGAACTGGCTGAGAGTATCAAAAGGTTTGTTGAATAGAATCACTTTGCGATCTTCGGGTGCTACCTTAGGCTTTGCGTTGGTAGTTTTGCCTTTATATCGGTGTTTGCTGGAGTGCGGTTTTTTGTGTGAACTGCCAGTGTCATTTTTGCCACTGTGTTGATTCTGTCTATTACCGCTTTGTTTTAATGTGGTACCAGAACGAGCCGGTTTGTCTGAACGAGATGCGCTGCGTGAGCGAGTAGACATGTTAACTACCTTGCAAAAATGTAAACGAAGTGTGCCGAAAAGTTTTCATAGAAACGGAATTGAGCTATCATTTGCGCGCCTAAAAGACACAAAATAGAACAAGTTGATGGACTCTTAAGCCTGATTTGTTTAATTATACCTTCGTGTTTTATTATAACTGGCTCTTTTATTAAAACAATGCACTCACGGATTTGGCTCATGCTGTCATCAAGATTGCATGAAAAATAAGATAGAGTACGACTATCGAGTAAGCAGTTTTCACTCTCAGAGTGGCTTACTGGTCAATTTATAACACTCTCACTGCTTTAAGTGAGCTTGTAAGAACTATAGGGAAATTTCATGCCTACTGAAAAACCAACGATCATCTATACCATTACTGACGAAGCTCCGGCGCTAGCAACTTACTCTCTGCTGCCTATCATTCAATCTTTTACGGCTTCTTCTGGTATTAACGTTGATACTCGCGACATTTCACTTGCAGGGCGCATTATTGCCAACTTCCCTGACTACCTGAACGAAGAGCAACGTATTGGTGATGCATTAGCAGAACTAGGTGAGTTAGCTAAGACACCAGAAGCGAACATCATCAAGCTTCCAAACATCTCTGCATCTGTTCCTCAACTTCAAGCAACAATCAAAGAGCTTCAGTCAAAAGGTTACGCACTTCCTCATTACCCAGAAGAAGCAAACACTGACGAAGAGAAAGCCGTTAAAGCGACTTACGATAAAATCAAAGGCAGTGCTGTAAACCCTGTGTTACGTGAAGGTAACTCGGATCGCCGCGCTCCACTTTCTGTTAAAAACTACGCGAAGAAGAACCCACACTCAATGGGGGCTTGGTCTGCGGATTCTAAGTCGCACGTTTCAAGTATGGACGACAAAGACTTCTTCGGCAGCGAAAAGTCAGTAACAATTGAAGGTGCTACAGAAGTTAGCATTGAATTCGTTGGTAAAGATGGTGCGAAGAAAACTCTGAAGCCCGCTTTTGCATTGCAAGATAAAGAGATCATTGATGCGTCAGTGATGAACAAGGCCGCTTTGGTTGCGTTCTTCGAGAAAGAGATCGCATCAGCTAAAGAGCAAGGTGTACTGCTTTCTCTTCACATGAAAGCGACGATGATGAAAGTATCTGACCCTGTGATCTTTGGTCATGCAGTTAAGGTTTACTACAAAGACGTATTCGCTAAGCACGGTCAACTGTTTGAAGAGCTTGGTGTTGATGTAAACAACGGCATCGGCGATGTCTACGCAAAAATTGCTGCGCTTCCTCAAGAGCAGAAAGAAGCGATTGAAGCTGACCTACAAGCGGTATACGAGACTCAACCACCACTAGCGATGGTTGATTCGGATCGCGGCATTACTAACCTGCACGTTCCAAGCGACATCATTGTTGATGCATCTATGCCTGCAATGCTGCGTTCTTCAGGTCAAATGTGGGATCCAGAAGGTAAGCAAAAAGACACGAAAGCTATGATCCCTGATCGCAGCTACGCAAGCATCTACCAAGCAGTTATTGATTTCTGCAAAGAGAATGGTGCTTTCGATCCAACAACAATGGGTAGTGTACCAAACGTTGGCTTGATGGCTCAAAAAGCGGAAGAGTACGGTTCTCACGATAAGACTTTTATCCTTGAAGCTGCTGGTCAGGTTCAAGTTGTTGACGCTTCAGGCGTTGTGCTTCTAGAGCAAGACGTAGAGGAAGGCGATATCTTCCGTATGTGTCAGGTTAAAGATGCACCAATTCAAGACTGGGTTAAGCTAGCGGTAACTCGTGCTCGTGCTTCGGGTGTTCCTGCAGTATTCTGGCTAGACGCGTCTCGTGCGCATGATGCTCAGCTTATTAAGAAAGTTGACGCTTACCTTCCTGAATATGATACCGATGGTCTTGAAATTAAGATCCTTGCTCCTTTAGAAGCAACTCAGTACTCACTGGTTCGTATCAAAGAAGGCCTAGATACTATTTCGGTTACAGGTAACGTATTACGTGATTACCTAACGGATTTGTTCCCGATTCTAGAGCTTGGTACGTCAGCTAAAATGCTATCGATTGTTCCACTTATGAACGGTGGCGGCCTGTTTGAAACAGGTGCTGGCGGTTCTGCGCCTAAGCATGTTCAACAAGTAGAGAAAGAAAACCACCTGCGTTGGGACTCTCTTGGTGAGTTCTTGGCACTAGCGGCATCTCTAGAGCACCTAAGCGTAGTAACGGGGAATGCTAAGGCACAAGTTCTCGCTGACGCGCTTGATAAAGCGACGGGTGAATTCCTAGATAACAACAAGTCTCCTTCACGTCGAGTGGGTGAGCTTGATAACCGTGGTAGCCACTACTACCTTGCAGCATACTGGGCGAAAGCGCTGGCTGAGCAAACTGCTGATGCTGACCTTGCTGCTGAGTTCGCAGGTGTTGCAACTCAATTGGCTGAAAGTGAAGAAGCTATTGTTGCTGAGCTGAATAACGCTCAAGGTCCAGCTGGCGACTTAGGTGGTTATTACCTACTTGATGATGCATTGGTTTCATCACTAATGCGCCCAAGCTCAACGCTAAACGCATTTATTGACGCATAGTGATTGGACTCATCGTTAGTAAGTCATGAACATGAATTACTAACGAGTTGCTTGGTCTGGCAGTTAAGTCAAAACGAAAGACGCTTTAACGATAACGTTAAAGCGTCTTTTTTTATTCATAATGCTTCCTAGACCTAGCTAAAGGGAACTCTTGGACAAATTGTACTGTGAATAGCTTTTAGCTCTCAGATCGAAAAACCGCCCATTTAAGCCTGTATTACAGGTATGAAATGAGCGGTTTCAATGTTCTGCTTACCTGACAGTCGTTTAATAAGACTGATAGAGGTCTACATGTTTGGCAATCGCCTATTTTACGGCGCTGCCTTCTACAGGAACAACGGAGCTAGCATGGGAGCCTTTAGGTCCACTTTCTACTTCATAATCGACCTGTTGACCTGCCTTTAAGGTTCGATAACCTTCCATTTGTATTGTGGAGTAGTGCGCGAAAATATCGCCATCTTCACCTTCTGGACAAATAAAGCCAAACCCTTTGGCATTGTTAAACCATTTTACTGTACCTGTAGCCATGCTATACATCCCTCATGCATTTTGTTACTAACGTTGTTATATCAAATCAATGTAAGTTCGATTGATATTATTCCTATCAACTAAACAATTTCAGCTGATAGCTTGAATCTCATACATTGCTTACGGAAATTAACGCTACCCTGCGTAATTATTCCTTATTATAAATTTTTAACGCTTATTACTAGGTTTAGAATCGTGTTACGAAGTTGTATCAGAAAAACCTTTTAGCTCCAATGTAGCTAATGATTGAGTACAGTCAATAGCAAATTGGTATAAAAATGATCAATTTTAATAACAAATCACATTCGAGATTGGCTGCATACTATTAACTAAATAGTAACTTAACGACGATCTTATCGTCACCATCAATAGTTGTGGTGTCTTTTTAATCAATCACATATGTTAATCCTGTTAATCGAGATCTTTTATTTGCAGCGATGGAAATGGTGGATTAGGCTCAGTATAGAGGAATATTTTTTGGTACTGTTTCTTGGTGCAGTTTCTTAGTACACCGTAATGCGTGAATGTGGTAAATTTGAGTTAACTAAACATTCACGACTTCCGAAAAATAACCCTTAGCAAAGCTAATATGAGCAGAAACTTTGAATGGGCATCTCCAGGCTCAGATTTACTGGAGAAAGAGAGAACGAAAGTAAAGCCACCGGCAATGTATAACGTTGTATTACATAACGATGACTACACGCCCATGGACTTTGTAATCGAGATCCTAGAGCGATTTTTCTCACTAGATATCGAAAAAGCAACGGAAGTGATGCTCAAGGTTCATTATGAAGGTAAAGCTATTTGCGGCACATACAGTGCTGAAATAGCGGAAACAAAGGTAGCGCAGGTAACGATGTACTCAAAGGAAAATGAGCATCCGCTACTATGTACAATGGAGCAAGTGTAAATTGCTCGAACAACACTGTTGTTCCCTTAGGAGGTACTTATGCTAAATAAAGAATTAGAGACGAGTTTAAATGGCGCATTTTCTCGTGCGCGAGACAAGCGACATGAATTCATGACTGTCGAACACCTCCTACTAGCATTATTAGAAAATGATGCGGCCAAGGAAGCGCTCCAAGCTTGTCAGGCTGATCTCGATGCTCTTCGCAATGAGCTCGATATTTTTATCGACCAAACGACCCCACTCATCCCTGAAAGCGACGAGACTCGTGAAACCCAGCCCACGCTGAGCTTTCAACGAGTACTTCAGCGCGCTGTTTTTCACGTTCAATCTTCAGGTCGCAGCGAAGTAACAGGTGCAAATGTACTTGTGGCTATTTTTAGTGAGCAAGAATCTCACGCGGCATATCTTCTTAAGAAAAACGACATCAGCCGCTTAGACATAGTGAATTTTATTTCACACGGTATTACCAAAGGCAGCAATGAAGGCGATAGCGGTTCATCTCCTGATTCATTTGGTGGTGCAGAGAATGCCGAAGAAGCTAACTCAGAAGATCGTCTAGAAAATTTTGCGACCAACCTTAACGAAGTAGCGAAGCAAGGTAACATTGACCCACTAATCGGTCGTGACAAAGAGCTAGAACGTACCGTTCAAGTTCTGTGTCGTCGTCGTAAGAACAACCCTCTATTAGTGGGAGAGGCGGGTGTGGGTAAAACTGCTATCGCTGAAGGTCTTGCATGGCGCATCGTTGAAGGCCAAGTCCCTGAAATCATTCAGAGCAGCGTGATTTACTCTTTGGATATTGGTTCATTGCTTGCGGGAACGAAATATCGTGGTGACTTTGAGAAGCGCTTTAAAGCGATTCTGAAGCAACTCGAGAAAGAAGAAGACGCTATCCTGTTCATCGATGAGATCCATACCATTATTGGTGCGGGTGCAGCATCGGGTGGTCAGGTGGATGCGGCAAACCTAATTAAACCGCTATTAAGCAGCGGTAAATTACGCTGTATTGGCTCAACCACTTACCAAGAGTACAGCAGTATTTTTGAGAAAGAGCGTGCTTTATCTCGTCGCTTCCAGAAAATCGATATTGTTGAACCATCGCTAGATGATACAACCAAAATTCTGATTGGCTTGAAGCCAAAATACGAAGCTCACCACGAAGTACGTTACACCAATAAAGCGTTACGTGCCGCTGTGGAGTTGTCTGCTAAGTATATTAATGAACGTCACCTTCCAGATAAGGCGATTGACGTTATTGATGAAGCGGGTGCTCGTAGTCGTTTGGCGCCTGCAAGTCGTCGTAAGAAAACGGTAAGCGTGGCTGATATTGAGTCAATGGTTGCGAAAATGGCGCGTATTCCTGAGAAGTCAGTATCGTCTTCAGACAAAGATACGCTGCAGAAACTGGATGACCGCATGAAAATGTTGGTATTCGGACAAGACCCAGCGATCGATGTATTGAGCGAAGCGATCAAGCTGACTCGTGCAGGATTAGGAGCAGACAATAAACCTGTTGGTTCATTCCTATTTGCTGGTCCTACTGGTGTCGGCAAAACCGAGGTGACGGTTCAGCTTTCTAAACTAATGGGTATTGAGCTTCTGCGCTTTGATATGTCTGAGTACGGCGAGCGTCACTCGGTAAGCCGCTTGATCGGTGCGCCTCCTGGTTATGTTGGTTATGATCAAGGTGGTCTGCTAACCGATGCTGTTATCAAGAACCCACACTCTGTTGTGCTACTTGATGAGATCGAGAAGGCACACCCAGATATCTTTAACTTGTTATTACAGGTGATGGACAACGGTACGCTAACCGACAACAACGGTCGCAAAGCAGATTTCCGAAATGTGATCCTAGTGATGACGACCAACGCTGGTGTTGCAGAAACCGAGAAGAAATCGATCGGTTTGATCCAACAAGATCATGCGCCAGACGCAATGAGTGAAATCAAGAAGGTATTTACTCCTGAGTTCCGTAACCGTCTTGATAATATCATCTGGTTCAACAGCCTTGATCCAAGTGTGATCAGTCAAGTTGTTGATAAGTTTATTGTTGAGCTTCAGGTCCAACTGGACGCTCGTGGTGTATCTTTAGAGGTTTCTGAGGATGCTCGTCATTGGTTAGCTGAAAGAGGCTATGACAAGACCATGGGCGCTCGTCCGATGGGACGTGTGATTCAAGAGAAGCTTAAAAAGCCTCTTGCTAATGAGTTGCTGTTCGGAAGTTTGGTTGACGGCGGTACGGTTAAAGTATCTCTGAAAAAAGACGAACTGGATTTCATCTATGTTGGTGCGAAAGAAGAGGTTATGCATTAGGCATACTTCTTAAACACTAACGGCTTATAAAGAGCACTGGGTACAGTTAATTACGATATTAAACGCATGACTTCGGTTGTGCGTTTTTTTATGCTTGCTAGATGCTAGATGCTAGATGC
>NZ_AJZM02000043.1 GCF_000272405.2 Vibrio tasmaniensis 1F-187 | reverse complement strand
TTAAATTGTTAAAGAGCTTCACTTGTTGAGCCTTCCTTTTAAGCAAGGAGCCTCTCGAAGTGGACGGCCATTCTAGCGTTTTAATTCTTAGTGTCAAACACTTATTGGGAATTAATTTCTACTTTTTAAAAGTAGGAGCGTTTAAACGCTTTAAGCTAGTTGCCTTACCAACATTCTTCGCTGAAGCCTTATGGCGTCTACCGTGTCAGTGAGGCGGCATTATAGAGATGCAGCTTTTATTGGCAAGCATTAAATGCGTTTTTTATTAAAAAAAGAGGTTAAGTGAAGACATTTCAACCAAGGGCTTATTTATACAACTTTCAACCCAAGTTTCGAACAAACTACCCACAACAACCTGTGGATAACTACTCGCCATTATCAAAAAAGTAAGATAAACGAGCCCTAGGGTTTAGATATTCTCTAACTTGCTCCGGTAACTTGCTTGGATTAACTGCATTGACAATTTTTATCTCTTTAGTAAATAGGTCAATGATCGGGGCTTGGGTTCTTGGAACGCTAGGATCATAGATCAGTACGTTCGGATAAAGCATATGTTTGGCATTAACCGAAATCACGATTCCAATTGATTCATTGGAAAGCTGCACGACAGTACCCGGCGGATAGACTCCCATAAACTTAACCAATAGACTCAAATTATCCTGACTATATAGATGTTTGCAGTTCTTATATAAGTGGGACAATGCCAAGTATGGGATCATTTGTTGAGATTGCGCTTTACCATGACAAAGATTATCGAATGCGTTAGCCACTGAAACTATTTTGGTAAGTTCATCTATCTCTTCTTCTTTTAAGCCTTCAGGATAACCAGAGCCATCATTCATTTCATGATGTTGAGCGATTACTTTTTTGGCACTTTCAGGAAAGTCATCAATTCCAGAGACAATATCAGCACCATATTTCGTATGAAGTTTTAGGTAATTCTCTTCCGGTGCTGTCAGCGTACTCTGCTTTCTAAGTATTGCAGCTGGTATTTTGATCTTTCCTACATCATGGAACAACGCAGCAAAAGAAAGCGCTTTCAATTGTTGAGTATTGTAGCCTTTAGCTTTACCTATCATTAACGCAACGACAGAGACATTTAATGTATGAAAGTAAATGTCT
The DNA here is from genome assembly GCF_000272405.2 of Vibrio tasmaniensis 1F-187. GTDB lineage: Bacteria > Pseudomonadota > Gammaproteobacteria > Enterobacterales > Vibrionaceae > Vibrio > Vibrio tasmaniensis_A. The sequence goes on along the minus strand of NZ_AJZM02000043.1, from coordinate 53,108 downwards.
TCAAAGTCAGCTTTAGCATTCATAAGGTGTAAGGTAACGCTATCGTCACTTGCCAGTATTTCAACAATATCATCAACTAGACTTTTAACCTCTCCTACCGCATCTATAGGTCGGTTACGAATTTTTGTCATTACTGAACGCATTCGAGCAAGCGAGCGCTCGAACTCTTTCTCACAATGACTGACTCTACGACGGTAAGAGCTTAGGGTTTCGATACGTTCATGCTTATCTTTCCACATCCTTTCAGTTTCAAGGCTTATCTGGAGATCTGAATCGGCCCCTTTCTCTATCTTGTGATTAGAAGGTAAAGGTGCAGTATCGCTTTGACTTAGATTTATATAGACATGCTTAATCCCAAGATGCCGAATTATTTTCACTTGAGCGTCATCTTTTATTTTGAAGCTGTTGAATAAAAATGGGTGTTCATTCCATTTTAGGGGGAGTCGTATATGTAGGCCGGCCTGGATGCGATCTACAGTAATCTTTATGCTGCCCATATTTATATAATATTGATTAATAATCTATATTTATAATTCTAATAAAACCACGCGGGAATTTCACTATCCAATTTCACAGGTTCAACTTAAAGAATCACAATGCACCATCCAACGAATACCGAACTTATCTTCCACTTTACCAAATCTAGCGCCCCAAAACGTATCTGCGAGTGGCGTCATTATTCGCCCCCCTTGTTTAAGCTTCTCAAAAATTTTCTCTTGAGTTGCGGTATCCTCTGTAACCAAGGAAAGTGCCAGATTGTTCCCTTCAAGTTCTTTAGCTTTAACGCCATCAGACATCATGAGCTTCATACCAAATGCTTCGAACTCAGCGTGCATAACCCAACTAGGTTGTGCACCCTCTATTACCTGAGGAGCATCACTAAAGAGTTGCTTCGATAAAACAACACCACCAAAGCATTTATGATAAAAATCTAACGCTTCACTACAACGACCATCAAAAAACAAGTAAGGGGTTACTGTCAGCATATGTTTCTCCTCTATTAGTCCTTTAAACATAGACAATAGACGTGAGAATGACAGATAACATTCTGATTTAAGATAATTAATTTACTAAGGAATCGCATTACGAACGGAAACGGTAATATTTTGGAATGGCACAATAAGAACTGACTGATTGGACAGGCGTTCCTGCCGCTACTACGAAGGCAACGCTTTCTATTCTCCAGATATAACAAAGCCCCGACTTGAGTCGAGGCTTTGTTATTTAAATATGGTACCGGTAGGCGGACTTGAACCGCCACGCCCGAAGGCAACGGATTTTGAATCCGTCGTGTATACCAATTTCACCATACCGGCATTATCTTGGGGCATTGCCCTGTCGATGTTTGGCATTATACGTATGCGAACTGATGTGGCAAGTATAAAAACTTGAATTCATGTGTGTTTGCCGATAATTTCGCCACTAAGTCATAAGCTGTGCGTCATGTCTCTTTTCAGGCCAAGCCTTAAACTATATTCTGACGCCTCAATTTTTAAAGAAGTAATAACACCATGACATCAACAAACACTCTGCCACCAGCTGGGGTAATGCGCCGATTTGGTGCCTTGTTCTATGACGCTCTTATCGTAATCGCTATTGAAATGATGGCTGCCGGCATCATTGTTGCTCTACTGCACGCGCTCATGGCTCTTGGTATTTTTAACCATAGCGGCTATGCCGATGTCAGTGACTTCTTGACTAATCATCCGATTTGGAGCCCTGCGTATACTTTTTACTTAGTCGTCGTTTGGGTTTACTTCTTTGTCTTCTTCTGGACCAGAGCAGGTCAAACTCTGGGGATGAGAGCTTGGAAGCTACGAGTTCAAAACAAAGATGGCTCTGCGATCACAATAACTCAAGCGCTAATACGTTTAGGTACATCGGGGTTTGGACTTGCAAACTTATGTGTTCCATTCGATCCTCAGAAACGTGGCTTTCACGATATCTGGGCAAAGACCGAAGTCGTTGTGTTGCCAAAAGCACAATAACGCTATTAAGCGAACTTAAAGCAAGATCAAAAAAGGAAGGCGCAATGCCTTCCTTTCTTCTATTTATAGTTTCCGCCTCAAAAGCATAATGGCAATTCCGAAGAACACCACGCTAGGGGCTATCGCACCAAAAGCAGGTGGTATTTGGTAAACCAAGCTGATTGGCCCAAAGAACTCGCTGGATATATAGAAAGTAAAACCAGCAATCACACCAGAGAGAATCCTTGCTCCCATGGTCACGCTACGTAAAGGACCAAAGATAAACGACAATGCCATCAACATCATGACCGCTATCGAAATAGGTTGAGTTATCTTTCGCCACAATGCTAGCTCATAACGTGCTGCATCTTGTTCTGATGCTTTGAGATAAGAAACATAGTCATACAGCCCACTTAACGACAGCTCCTCCGGTTTCACCGTCACTATCGCGAGTTTGTCTGGAGCTAACGATGTTTCCCAAGAAAAAGTCGGTAAACTCTCTTTAGTGACCTGAATATCATTCTCAAAAGAGGTGACCTCAACATCGCGCATTGTCCAAACGTTGTTTCCAACGTAATCGACTTCTTTTGAATATATGGCCGTTTTCAGAGCCTTGTTCTCATCATAGCGCCACATGTTCAAACCATAGAGCTTATCATCGTCTATTTTAACAATGAAAATGAAGTCATTGGCATCTCGAGCCCAAACACCGCTTTGAGTAGAGATAATACTACCACCAGCAACCGAGATGGTTCTTAAGTCACGAGCCATCTTCTGCGCTTGCGGGGCTCCCCACTGCCCAAGTAATGTCACTATCACCATTAACGGAATCGCAGTCTTAAGTACCGATAAACCAATATCTAACTTAGAGAAACCCGCGGCTTGCATAACCACAAGCTCAGAACTCGCAGCAAGCATACCAAGCCCAATCAATGCACCAAGCAATGCCGCCATTGGGAAGAACATTTCGATATCACGAGGAATACTCAATAAAACGAAATACAACGCTTGTAATAGATCGTATGTACCACGACCTACCTTCCGCAATTGCTCAACGTACTTGATAATTCCAGAGAGACCGACAAACGTCACCAATACCAGTGACGTGGTCGCGATGATGGTTCTGCCTATATATAAATCGAGAATCTTAAACACGGCTTAAGCCAACCTCTTATTCTTGAATTTTTCTTTCAAACGCCTAACCGGCACACTATCCATAAAGTTGGCACCAATCGCGACAAACAATAATAATGCATTGATTGGCCACATGCCTATTGCAGCAGGAATGTCCCCTTCTTCAATTGAAGATTTGGTTGCACTGATTGCCAAGAAGTAAGTCAAATAAATCAGGATTGCCGGACCTATTTTTGCAAAACGACCTTGTCGTGGATTAACTGCTGACAGCGGTACAACGAGCATAGTCAACAATGGGATACACAACACCAGTGACATGCGCCACTGCAATTCAGCCTTGGCACGATTATCTTGATTTCCAATAAGATCAATAGTTGGAATCGCTTCCCACTCTCGACCTTTCTTCTCTACTTCACGCTGACCAATTAAGCCTTCATACTCTTCAAAGTGCGTCACTCTATAATCAAGGCGAGAAGGCACTCCTTCATGACGAGTACCATCGTACATCACAATAACTTGGCGGCCATCGCTCAATTCTTTTACGTCTCCCGACTTAGAGAACATCACACTAGGAAGCACTGAGTCACGAGGTCGCATTTGAGAAACGAACACATTGTCTAATTGATTACCATCGATACCCTCTATAAACACAACTGAAGAACCATCGGGAGTCCTTGCAAATTTGCCTTTGGGTAGTAAATCGACGCTGTTCTCTGCAGCCACTTCCTCATACATTTGTTCTACTTTATCTTGTGACCACGGAGACAGCCAAAAGGAGTTAAAAGCAGCGACAGTTGCGGTAATCAACGCCAGATAAAGTGCTGATTGGATGAGGAATTTATTGCCAATACCCGTAGCATTCATCACCACAATCTCACTTTCGGCATAAAGGCGGCCAAAAGTCAGCAAAATGCCAATATAGATACTAAGTGGAAGCATCAAGAGCCCCATCGCTGGCATATTTAGACCCACGATCGATAATACAAGGCTTGCTGGAATATCACCATCAGAGGCGTCGGCTAAAACACTGATGAACTTTTGGCTGAGAAACACGAGAAAGAGAACAAAAAATATCGCAAATTGGCTCTTGATTGTCTCTCGGATCAAATATCTAACAATAATCACGCTCAAATTACCTATACAAAACTTGTTTTTTTGATTGAATCACTATAATTTCCCGTTGAACCTTTTATTTTTTAAATTTTTAGCTAAGTGTTAACGTTCTTCTTTAAGGTCAGTTCCATTATAGGATCCAACAAGTAAGAACCCATTATCCAACATTTAGTTCGATTTGTCTTCAGGATGTAGGAGTACGCATGGAGTTCAGTGTAAAAAGTGGCAGCCCAGAGAAACAGCGCAGCGCATGTATCGTTGTCGGTGTATTCGAACCGCGCCGCCTTTCTCCAGTAGCCGAGCAGTTAGATAAGATTAGCGATGGCTATATTAGTTCACTGCTTCGTCGCGGTGATCTAGAGGGTAAACCTGGCCAGATGCTACTACTGCATCAAGTACCTGGTGTACTTTCAGAACGTGTTCTGCTTGTAGGCTGCGGTAAAGAACGTGAGCTAGGCGAGCGTCAATATAAAGAAATTATCCAAAAAACCATCAGCACACTAAACGAAACGGGTTCTATGGAAGCAGTATGTTTCCTGACTGAACTGCACGTTAAAGGTCGTGATACTTACTGGAAAGTTCGCCAAGCAGTAGAAGCGACTAAAGATGGCCTTTACACTTTTGATCAATTCAAGAGTAATAAACCAGAGACTCGTCGTCCACTACGTAAACTGGTATTCAACGTACCAACTCGTCGTGAATTGAGCCTTGGTGAGAAAGCAATCTCTCACGGTCTTGCGATTGCTTCAGGTGTGAAAGCGTCTAAAGATTTAGGCAACATGCCACCTAACATCGCAAATCCTGCTTACCTTGCTTCTCAAGCTCGTCGCTTGGCCGATGATTACGAGACAGTGAAAACTAAGATCATTGGCGAAGAAGAGATGGAAAAGCTGGGTATGACTTCATACTTAGCGGTAGGCCGTGGTTCTAAGAACGAATCTATGATGTCTATCATGGAATATAAAGGTGCTGCTGACCCAGATGCAAAACCGATTGTTCTAGTCGGTAAAGGTCTTACTTTCGATTCAGGCGGTATTTCGCTTAAGCCTGGTGAAGGTATGGATGAGATGAAGTACGACATGTGTGGTGCGGCTTCTGTATTCGGTACAATGAAGGCACTAGCTAAACTGAACCTACCGATTAATGTAGTTGGTATCCTAGCAGGTTGTGAAAACATGCCAGGCAGCAATGCTTACCGCCCAGGTGATATCCTAACGACCATGTCAGGCCAAACAGTTGAAGTGTTAAACACGGATGCTGAAGGTCGCTTGGTTCTATGTGATGCGCTTACTTACGTTGAACGCTTTGAACCAGACTGTGTTGTCGATGTAGCAACACTCACTGGCGCGTGTGTGATGGCGTTAGGTCACCACATCAGTGCTGTACTGTCTAATCACAACCCACTATCTCACGAGTTAGTGAATGCTTCTGAGCAAGCAAGTGACAGAGCATGGCGCATGCCAATGGCCGATGAATACCATGAGCAACTAACGAGTCCATTTGCAGATATGGCAAATATCGGTGGCCGACCTGCTGGTACAATCACAGCAGCATGTTTCTTATCTAAATTTGCTAAAAAGTACCACTGGGCACACATTGACAGTGCCGGCACAGCTTGGAAGTCAGGCGCAGCGAAAGGCTCGACAGGTCGTCCTGTCTCAATGCTTGTCCAATTCTTATTGAACCGCAGCGGCCATGAGACTGAAGAGCAATCTTCAAAATAATAGAAAGGGCCTACGGGCCCTTTTTTAATAAGCGTTATTTGCTAGCTCCTGTTGACCAAGTATGATTGGTTTCCACGATTCCAAGTTCGAGTATTCAGTATGCAGACTGCCACATTTTACATTGTGTCTTCAGACAGCCCACAAGCCGGCGAAGAGGGTTTTGCTCACTACGTGTTGTTTCTTGCTCAGCATTTTGCAAAACAAGGCGCTAAACTTTATCTCAACTGTAACGATAAAGTTCATGCTGAGCGTATCGCTGAAGTTTTTTGGCAGGTAGAGCCTACTGAATTTATCGCGCACAACTTGGTTGGCGAAGGTCCAAAATATTCAACGAATATTGAGATAGGCCATCAAGGAGTCAAACCTAATTGGAACCGCCAATTGGTAATAAATCTGGCCGATAATCATACAACCTTTGCGAACGCCTTTGCTCAGGTGATAGACTTCGTTCCTTGCGAAGAAAAAGCTAAGCAACTCGCTCGAGAAAGGTATAAAATTTACCGTCAGGCTGGATATCAGCTACAAACTATCGAGATTCAACATCCATAGTCAAACCTCATAGTTAAAGCTATCTTTGGATTTAGATTCAAGAAGCTTCACTTATGAAGTTTGACCACGATTAACCATTCACAGTATCCGTTATAAGAGCACTATGGAAAAGACATACAACCCAACATCAATCGAACAAGCTCTGTATAAGACTTGGGAAGAGAAAGGCTACTTTAAGCCACACGGTGACACATCAAAAGAAGCTTACAGCATCATGATCCCGCCACCGAACGTCACTGGTAGCCTACACATGGGTCACGCGTTCCAAGATACGATCATGGATACGCTTATCCGTGCTCAACGTATGAAAGGCAAAAACACGCTTTGGCAAGTGGGTACTGACCACGCTGGTATCGCAACTCAAATGGTTGTTGAGCGTAAGATCGCTGCTGAAGAAGGCAAAACAAAACACGACTACGGCCGTGAAGCTTTCATCGACAAGATCTGGGAATGGAAAGGCGAATCTGGTGGCACGATCACTCAACAACTTCGTCGTCTTGGTGCATCTGTAGACTGGGATCGTGAGCGATTCACTATGGATGACGGCCTATCAGCTGCGACTCAAGAAGTATTTGTTCGCCTATACGAAGAAGACCTAATCTATCGTGGTAAGCGTCTAGTAAACTGGGATCCTAAACTGCACACTGCAATTTCTGATCTTGAAGTTGAAAACAAAGACAAAAAAGGTTTCATGTGGCACTTCCGCTACCCACTAGCGAATGGTGTTAAAACCGCTGATGGCAAAGACTACATTGTCGTTGCAACTACACGTCCTGAAACCATGCTTGGTGATACAGGCGTTGCAGTTAACCCTGAAGATCCTCGCTACAAAGATCTTATCGGCAAAGAAATCCTGCTTCCTATCGTAAATCGTCTTATCCCTATCGTAGGTGATGAGCACGCTGACATGGATAAAGGCACGGGTTGTGTGAAAATCACGCCAGCTCATGACTTTAACGATTACGAAGTGGGCAAGCGCCATAGCCTACCAATGATCAACATCCTAACGTTCAACGGTGATATCCGTGATGCGGCTGAAATCTTCACAACGAACGGTGAAGAAAGCGATGTGTACTCAACAGAGCTTCCAGAAAAATACCAAGGTATGGAGCGCTTTGCAGCTCGTCGTGCAACGGTTGCTGAATTTGAAGAGCTAGGCCTACTTGAAGAAATCAAAGATCACGATCTAACCGTTCCTTACGGTGACCGTGGTGGTGTGGTTATCGAACCAATGCTGACGGACCAATGGTACGTGCGTACAGCGCCTCTTGCTGCTCCTGCTGTTAAAGCCGTTGAAGATGGTGAGATCCAATTCGTACCTAAGCAGTACGAAAACATGTACTTCGCGTGGATGCGTGACGTGCAAGACTGGTGTATCTCTCGTCAACTTTGGTGGGGCCACCGTATCCCAGCATGGTACGACAACGATGGTAAAGTTTACGTAGGTCGCACTGAAGAAGAAGTTCGTGAAAAGAACAACCTTTCACCGGTAATTGTTCTTAAGCAAGACAACGACGTTCTTGATACATGGTTCTCTTCTGCACTTTGGACGTTCGGCACACAAGGCTGGCCTGAAGATACTGAAGCAATGAAAACATTCCACCCTTCAGAAGTACTAGTATCTGGTTTTGATATTATCTTCTTCTGGGTTGCTCGTATGATCATGATGACCATGCACTTCGTGAAAGACGAAGACGGCAAGGCTCAAGTACCTTTCAAAACAGTTTACATGACGGGCCTTATCCGTGATGAAAACGGCGACAAGATGTCTAAATCGAAAGGTAACGTACTTGACCCTATCGATATGATTGACGGCATCGGCCTTGAAGAGCTAGTAGAAAAGCGTTGTGGCAACATGATGCAACCTAAACTGGCTGCTAAGATCGAAAAAGCAACACGTAAGACTTTCGAAGATGGTATCGAACCATACGGTACTGATGCACTGCGTTTCACTCTTGCTGCTATGGCTTCAACTGGCCGTGACATCAACTGGGACATGAAGCGTCTTGAAGGTTACCGTAACTTCTGTAACAAGCTATGGAACGCAAGCCGTTACGTATTGATGAACACAGAAGAGCACGATTGTGGCATGCCACTGTCTGTTGAAGACCGTGCAAACATGGAATTCTCTCTAGCAGACAAGTGGATTGAATCTCAGTTTGAAGTTGCAGCGAAAGAATTTAACGCTCATCTAGACAACTACCGTCTAGACATGGCAGCAAACACGCTTTACGAATTCATCTGGAACCAATTCTGTGACTGGTACCTAGAGCTAACTAAACCTGTTCTTTGGAAGGGTACTGAAGCTCAACAACAAGCGACTCGTTACACGCTTATCACGGTTCTAGAGAAGACTCTGCGTCTTGCTCACCCTGTTCTTCCTTACATCACTGAATCTATCTGGCAAAGCGTTAAGCCGCTAGTAGACGGCGTTGAAGGCGAGACCATCATGACTCAAGCGCTTCCTCAGTTTAATGAAGCTAACTTCAATGCTGAGATCGTTGACGACATCGAATGGGTTAAAACTTTCATCACAGCTATCCGTAACCTACGTGCGGAATACGACATTGCACCAAGCCAAGGCTTAGAAGTAATGATCAAAGTCGCTGATGAGAAAAATGCAGCTCGTATCGAAGCAAATAAGATCGTTCTTACTTCTCTAGCTAAGCTAGACGATATTAAAGTTCTAGCAGACGGCGAAGCGACTCCAGCTTGTGCAACTAAACTTGTTGGCAAATCTGAGCTGATGATCCCAATGGCGGGTCTTATCGACAAAGATGCTGAGCTTGCTCGTCTAGATAAAGAAGTAGCGAAGACTCACGGTGAGATTAAGCGTATCGAAGGTAAGCTAGGTAACGAAGGTTTTGTTGCTAAAGCACCAGAAGCGGTTATCGCGAAAGAGCGTGAAAAGCTTGAAGGCTACCAAGAAACTCTTGTTAAGCTAGAAGAGCAAAAAGCGACAATCGCTGCATTGTAATTGGTAAATTAACCTACCAATTCAAGCATATAAAAAGGGCAGATTATTCTGCCCTTTTTTGATCTTGTTAGTTATTACTATTGAACTCTTTTCAGTAAATCAATACGCTCTGTTAACTCAGGATGAGTCCTTAACCAAGCTGGTAACTCAGTCAGATGGTCAGAACTTCCTTGCAACAATTCAAACATCTCACTCATTGGCTTGTTGGTACCATGTATCAGCCACATCGAGTCCTCAGCATACCTATCAGCTTCGCGTTCCGCTTGCTGTGACTGACCATTGTTAGCAAAAAATACACCAATTCCCGCTAAGTTATCAATCACTCCGGAACTCTCTCCGGTCAACAATGCGACAGAGATCGAGAGCAAGCTCGAACGCACAATGCTTTTCATGACATGCTGATGCTCTAAATGCCCCAATTCATGAAACAAAATACCATCCAATTGCTGCTGGGTTTCCATGAGCTTTACCAAGTCATCGAGCACAATAATAGTGTTATGGCTTAACGCAAAAGCATTTACTCCTAAATCGGAAGAGCGAAATAGTAAACGAACCTTTCCATCAATACCAAGCTCTCTTAAATGTCCTTCAAATCGCTGCCGAATTTTGCCCTGACGAGACAGATCTAATTCAGACGGCTCAAATAATTGCTTGTCCAGAGAAACTAAAACTCGCTCTTCTACCATTTTTGAGACCGGTTCAGGAAGATAAGCGACGACACGCTCAGTAATCCACGGAATACCATGAGTAAATGTTCCAACCGTCAAGGAAAGTATGACTACGCTGCAGATTACGAGCACTAGTGCGTTCTTTTCTAACTTTCCGACCCAACCATACTGGTTATGCTGCTTTAAAAATGTCGTTAGTTCATCACAAGGTTGAGCGACAAAAAGCCAACCATCAGGAAAAGTAATTTTACTTGGCGTTGAACCAACACCAACACTGACCTCGACCCTCTCAAGCCTCGCAGATATACGTTGCTCTCCGACATAAAGTACCAACATACCATCCAATGAAGTATCAAGCTTTGCCTCGCAGCGTTCAGAGCTGCGAGGCGGGTGAGCTAATCCCAATAACATTAGCCAATACCGAGATCGACATCAAAAGCTTGCGCCACTTCATCAGCAACAGCTGACTTCACATTAGAGTCTTGATCGCTAGCAACTAATAACTCTATGTCACCGTAAACAAAGGTATTATTAGCAAAATAGTTCGTCGTTCTTACCATAACCCAAGGTCGAGCAAGACCAATAGTCACAACTTGAAGTAAGAAATTAGTTACCACTACGCTCACATAACCTTTAACGGTCAACGTCGATGCAAAGCTAAATTCAGACGCAGCCTCTGAGTCTTTTCCTTCTAGAACCAATCGAGAGAATGTGTAGTTGCGCACTTTTACTTTAAGGTACGCACCAATCGCAAGACCGATAGCAATAAAGACCAAGTAGTACCCGATCATAAAGGTAGCAATATCGCTATGACTCATGATCTCAGTAAATGATTCAAGGTTACTAACTAGGTTTACGCCAACAATAGCAACAAAGCTCACCAAAACTAGAGCCATCAGCGCCAACCAAATCAGTGTCGCGATAATATAGGTTTTAAAGTAAAACGCATTTTTGTAATCCGCTTTGAACTGGCGTTCGCCATAGCGATAACCATTAGAGAAATAGTTTGCAATGCCAACCAACGACCACGCTTGTAGGCATACATAAGCAGGTAATAACACCAACGTTGCTAGCACGCCTGCCACTATGTTCAGCTTCATTGCAAACACAACCACACCAATTGCTGCAACAAATCCTAGAGTCGCTAAAGTACCGCGCCCTAGAATCGCCCAATACGCGCCTGCAATTGTTCCATTAAATGAAAAATGTACATTACGAAAGCTGGTCATCGCTGAATCAAAGCGAGCATTGCTACGAGACAATAAAGGTAACAGTAGTACAAATGCGACTATTAGCCCTAAAGACAACAAAGGTGAAACTTGTTCAGAAACAAACCAAATCACTACACAAACGACCGCAATAATACGCCCTTTTAGGATCTGCATTGGTTGCCCATGATATTCAAAGCTATCACCTGCGATCGACGTATGGCCGTAGAAATACCGCTTATTACGTACTTTTGCCCACGCCGAATAAATACCGAACGTGATCACTGATAGTAGAATGTTAACAATCCATATTCCAAAGTACTCTTTCCCTTTTCCACTAAAGAGAACCTTAGTTTCCAACTCTTTGTTTTCCATTTTAACTCCATCTGACGTTTATCATTAAACCATGTGCATCTTAGTGCTCATTGAGAGAATGCACGCTATAGAAACACGCCATGTTAATCAATAATTTGAGTGGATAAATCAAAGGGAGTTATCATAAACTTTACAAATACTAACAAAGGGTTGAATAACTCTTACTAAGGTATTTGTCACCATACAATTGCACTTAACTAGGGGTAATGTTATCTCTAGAATTCTTTAATAGCTTTTGCCTATCAAAACAATCTTAACTTCCCATTAGATTTAATGATAATAATTCTCAATAATAGTTCTATCGAAACAACACAACGACTGAGTAATTATCATGAAAAAGACACTAACCTTTGCCGCATTACATTTTACTACCGCATTTAGTGTCGCTTATGTACTAACAGGCGATATATTAATTGGTAGCTTAATCGCTATGATTGAGCCTTCTGTGAATACCGTCGCCTTCTATTTTCATGAAAAGGCTTGGGCTCAAGTTCCAGCGCTTAAAGCTCGTCAGTGGATGACTAAATTAAAAACAGCAAGCTTCGCTACTATCCACTTTAGTGTTGCCTTTACCGTTGTCTACTTATTGACTGGCGATGCCTTTGTTGGTGGTGTGATGGCAACGTTAGAACCCGCTTTGAATACCGTGGCTTACTACTTCCATGAGAAAGTTTGGCTACGAAAGGCAGAAAGCCAAACAACACAGCCACAGTTTTGTTTGCACCAACACGCTTAACCTAGAGAGTTTATTGTTGACATAGTTGCGGTGCGCAATTAAATTGTAGTTGTACATCGCAACCATATTGAGAGGCAACATGACTTCAGCACAACTTAGAGAATTATCACGTCAGCTCGTTCGACAGCTTGGAATGCTCGACAAAGATTGTGGTGATATTGCCCTACCTCCGATTCAAGCGCATACGCTTATCGAACTAGAGCAGCAGCCATTAACCGTGAATCAATTAGCGGATAAGCTCAATATTGATAAGTCCAACGCCAGTAGAGCAGTCAACAATCTAGCGAAGAACTCGTTAATTCAAACCTCGCCACACCCCAACGATAAGCGCAGTGTTGTTGCTTCAGTTACAGAACAAGGGATAAACACTCTTACCCAACTTCACAGTCAACAGAATCAGTTTTATGACTCGGTACTTGAGCGTTTAACGGAAGCGGAAACTCAACAAGTTTCGGGGGGAATTAAGCACTACCTTAAAGCACTGCAACAAAGCCACGCTTCAAGCGGTGTGGTGGTTCGTCCCCTACAACAGCAAGACAACACCGTAGTGGCCAATGTAATTCGCCAAGTCTCTTATGAGAACGGGCTAACCGAAGATAAAGGTTATGGTGTAGCAGATCCTACCTTAGAAGACATGTTTAGCGTTTATAACAATGAAAGATCTCAGTATTGGGTAATTGAACTTGATGGAAAGGTTGTCGGTGGTGGTGGATTTGCACCATTAGCAGGTATGCCAGAAGTCTGTGAACTGCAAAAGATGTACTTCTTGCCAGAAACAAGAGGCAGAGGCTTAGCGAAGAGGTTGGTTAATATGTCGATGGAGAAAGCTAAGGAACTGGGTTATCAACATATGTATCTAGAAACGACCGAATGCCTTAATGCCGCCGTAAAACTTTACGAAAAATTGGGCTTTGAACACCTTGATTCAGCTTGGGGAGAAACAGGCCATGACGCTTGTGAGGTTGTCATGGCCAAAACGCTATAATGTGTTTTTGAAATAGGGTTAGCGTCGGCAGTTCATCAGATGATAAGCAAGTGAGCGAATTGATTCCTTACGTAACGGGCTAATTAAATAACCGCTAACTACGCAAAAAATTACTCACGCAAGAGGCTGGATTCAAGGCTACGAAAGAACTCTCTTTTTTCCCATCGAGTTCCACTTCTAACTGATATAAATGCTTAGGGTTGGGCTTCTCAAGGTTAAATACCATTGGAGCCTCAACCTGAAACACAACACCCGTATGCTCTGCTCGCACATCAATCGGCATCACGAGAGTCATACCATTAAACTTGATTGATGCCGATATTAACCCTGGCTTTAGCGTTTGATAGATAACATCTACTTTAAACTCACAGCCACCACCGTGATGCCAGATTTGCTCGGTGACGACTTGCTCAAGCTTGACGTTACGAACGAACTGCAAATATGGAGCTTGCCAGATTCCAATCCGAGAATCTGATTTAGCGACGACCTGTGAAGGGATAGAGTCATCCATATCCTCTTCAAGCAACAGGCTCTCCTCTTCTTCAAGGAAAAGGATCTCAAAACGATTTCGACCAGGCTGCATATAAGGGCGGATGTCTTTACGATATTCAGCTTCGCTGCCATCACAGTCAAACACGGCAACGCCATTGAGTCGCACTTCTGCAAAGTAGTCAACGCCTGCGACGATTAGCTCAACAAATGGGCACGCCAACATGGCATCATCCACTTCGATGTCATGCATCAGGTGCCATTCTTGCTCTGCGATTTCCTCTTCACTCAAGCTATTAGGGAGCTTTGAGCTTAATGGAGCAGGAAAGGTAATGTCATCTTGTGGGATAGAGAGATCCGTCAGTGGCGAAATTTGCCAAAGACCATCGAGAGGTAGCCGCATGCCATTCCTTGAGCTAGATCAATTTTGACCACATTATAATGAATGAATGCATATAAAGACATTTATTTTTCTGAGGACAAAAAAATGCCAGCTCAAGGCTGGCATTCTTTAAAACTGGGAGAGATTACTCTTCGTCTTCATCATCTTCGTCAGGGTAGATAGCATCTTCACCTTCGTAGTAAGTGCCCCAACCGTCGTAGATAATGTCAAACTTCTCTGCAAGATTTACAAGCTTCTCAACTTGCTCATCAATCGCTTCTGCGTTCAGAGTACACTGCATCGTTGCATCACAACAAAGTAGCTTGTTGCCATCTTCGTCTTCTGTCTCTTCAGCTTCAAGCACTTCAAAGCCCATTTTGAATGCTTCAACAACGGCTTTCTCAAGTACTGCGAAATCTTCAGCGAATAGGTGATGCTCGATATCGTATAGAGCTTCAGGATCGCTACCATCTTCGATTAGTGCTTCAATGATGTCGCGAGTCTCTCCTTTTTGAAATTCAATTAATTCCGCTACTGATAGATATTCATCTTCGTGAGACATGTGTCTGCTCCAGAGTGTTGACTATGAAAAGATCAAATTTGATTGCCACGAAATATGGCACGGATCGCCTAGAAAAGCCACCTAGATCAGGTGTAGAAGAGCAAGTTTATCGCTAGATAACAGAAGGGATATCAATTAAAAAGTGAAATCAAAATCACAGAAACAAATTTTCAACATATTATTAACTACCGTGTGTTTTAGCATTTCATTTTTATTGTTACTTTTAGCCTTACTCCTTCAAAATTGAGTGGTTAGTCATATCAGATGCATACTGCCGAACACTTCATCGATGCATAAAACCTCACTTATAAGTAAGTAACTGCATAAATTTTGAATGAAAAATCACGTTCACCAAGCAAAGTGGATTATCAAATCACTGAAATTAGAGCATAGATCCGCAAAAAGTTTGTTCCAGAACTCAGCCTTTCAGTTGGATTTTAATATTGACAATCACAAACAACTCAGCATTTAAAACCAAAAATATCAAAATAACATAACCTTTACACAAGTTTCAAAACTTGCATATTACGAACAAGCTTGTCATAAATAGACGCTGGATTAATAGTAAGGATGCAAAATGAGTAAGCTGTACGTTGGCTCCGAAGTCGGTCAATTAAGACGAGTTCTCCTAAATAGGCCTGAAAGGGCACTCACCCACCTCACCCCTTCTAACTGTCATGAGCTACTCTTTGATGATGTACTTGCAGTAGAAGCAGCAGGTGAAGAACACGATGCCTTTGCGACAACACTTCGTAACCAAGACGTTGAAGTGTTATTACTGCATGATCTACTGGTTGAGACACTCGCTGTAGCACAAGCTCGTGAGTGGCTGCTTAATACTCAAATCTCTGATTTCCGTTACGGCCCTACATTCGCACGTGATTTAAGAGAGTACCTTGCTCAAATGGACAATGAGCACTTGGCGACGATCCTACTTGGTGGTTTAGCCTACTCTGAGCTTCCTATTAAATCTTCGTCAATGCTACCGAAGATGCACCGCCCACTTGATTTCGTTATTGAGCCGCTACCTAACCATCTATTTACCCGCGATACTTCTTGCTGGGTTTATGGCGGTGTCTCTCTTAACCCTATGATGATGCCTGCTCGTCAACGAGAAACGAATCACTTGCGAGCAATATATCGCTGGCACCCTGTATTCGCAGGACAAGATTTCATTAAGTACTTCGGTGATGAAGATCTTCATTACGACAACGCCAATATTGAAGGTGGAGATGTACTGGTTATCGGTAAAGGCGCTGTTCTTATCGGTATTTCAGAGCGTACCAAGCCACAAGGTGTCGAAAACCTAGCTGCGAGTTTATTCAAGTCCGGTCAAGCTAAAGAAGTGATTGCGATTGATTTACCGAAGCACCGCTCTTGTATGCACCTTGATACGGTCATGACGCACATGGATATCGACACATTCTCTGTCTATCCAGAGATCGTTCGCAAAGATTTAGACACCTGGCGCTTAACGCCAAAAGAAAATGGCGAAATGCGAGTAGAGAAAGCTGAAAACTACCTAACAGCGATTGAAGGCGCACTGGATCTCGATCAACTGAAGATCATCACAACTGGTGGTGATAACTACGAAGCTGAACGTGAACAGTGGAATGACGCTAACAACGTACTGACGGTGAAACCGGGTACGGTTATCGGCTATGAGCGTAATGTTTACACCAATGAAAAATACGACAAAGCAGGTATCGAAGTTCTGACGATTCCGGGCAATGAGCTAGGTCGTGGCCGAGGTGGCGCTCGCTGTATGAGCTGTCCTATCGAAAGAGACGGTATCTAAGCCACAAAACTCAATAAAGCGAACACACTAACTTATCTAGGCCAGTACCATTGTACTGGCCTTTTTTATCAAATTAATAAAATAAATATTCACAAATATAGCATTTTTATGTTTAACTAAGTTCTTCATTGATCCTATATACGCAAGGAGCGAGAGATGGCCTTTAATCTTCGCAATCGTAACTTTCTAAAACTTCTCGACTTTACTCCTAAAGAGATTCAGTTTTTACTCGACCTGTCTGCCGACCTTAAAAAAGCTAAGTATGCAGGTACAGAGCAGAAAAAGCTTAACGGTAAAAACATCGCTTTGATCTTTGAAAAAGCATCCACTCGAACTCGATGTGCTTTTGAGGTAGCTGCTTTTGATCAAGGCGCTCAAGTCTCTTATTTAGGCCCTTCTGGTTCTCAGATTGGTCAGAAAGAATCAATGAAAGATACGGCGCGTGTATTAGGTCGCATGTACGATGGCATTGAATACCGAGGGTTTGGCCAAAGCATTGTCGAAGACCTAGGCGCTTATGCTGGTGTACCGGTTTGGAATGGCTTAACCGATGAGTTCCACCCCACTCAGATCTTGGCTGATTTCCTCACTATGCTTGAGCATGGTCGCGGTAAACATCTGCATCAAATCAGCTTTGCTTACCTTGGTGATGCACGTAACAACATGGGTAACTCTCTGTTAGTGGGTGCCGCGAAAATGGGCATGGATATTCGCCTTGTCGCGCCAAAAGCATTTTGGCCAGAAGAGCACCTTGTCGAAGAGTGCCAAGCTATCGCGCAAAGTACAGGTGCAAAAATCACGCTGACAGAAGACGTTGCCGAAGGTGTGAAAGGCTGTGATTTCCTTTATACCGATGTTTGGGTTTCTATGGGTGAAGCGCCAGAAGCTTGGGACGAACGTGTTGCTGTAATGACACCTTACCAAGTGAATATGAATGTCATTAAGCTCACAGGTAACCCTCAAGTGAAATTCATGCATTGCCTGCCCGCTTTCCACAACAATGAAACCGTGATCGGCCAGCAAGTTGCAGACAAATATGGAATGAACGGCTTAGAAGTCACTGACGAAGTCTTTGAATCGGATTACTCAATTGTATTTGATGAAGCAGAGAATCGCATGCATACCATCAAAGCGGTAATGGTTGCGACTCTGGGCCAATAGCGAATACTGAAAGTAAACAAAAGCTTGATGTAATCGCTTGCGCTCACAAATTGAAAGCGTATAATTCTCGGCAATTTGTCTGAGAGTAGTGAAAATGACGCCAAGCAATGTTGTGATAAAACATAATGATATTGTGAAAACACATAATAAAATTGTGAAAACACCAAATATTGCTCGCAAGCTAGCATGCTTGCCAGGCCGTCTATTCTGCTTTTCAGCACTTTTTTAAAGCCTCCCATTATGGGGGGCTTTTTTATGGCCAATACATTATTGTGGGGAAGAAGATCATGGCGAATTCGCTCTATCAAAAGCACATCATCTCAATTCCAGAGCTTTCTCGTGAAGAGCTAGAATTAATTGTTCAAACGGCAGGTCAACTTAAAGCTGAACCAAACCCAGAACTCATCAAGAACAAAGTTGTTGCCAGCTGCTTCTTCGAACCTTCTACGCGAACTCGTCTCTCTTTTGAAACTGCGATTCAACGCATCGGTGGTGATGTGATTGGTTTTGATAGCGGTGGTAACACGTCACTGGCGAAGAAAGGCGAAACGCTAGCAGACTCAGTACAGGTTATCTCTTCATACGTTGATGCTTACGTAATGCGCCACCCTCAAGAAGGCGCAGCGCGTCTGGCTTCTGAGTTCTCAAACGGTGTACCTGTGATTAACGCGGGCGACGGCGCAAACCAACACCCAACACAAACGCTATTAGACCTGTTCTCTATCGCCGAAACTCAAGGCCGCCTCGACAACCTTAACGTTGCATTCGTTGGTGACCTTAAGTACGGCCGTACAGTTCACTCGTTGACTCAAGCACTAGCAAAGTTCGACAACATCTGTTTCTACTTCGTTGCTCCAGAAGCACTGGCGATGCCTGACTACATTTGTGAAGAGCTTGATGAAGCGGGCATCAAGTACCAACTGCTGACAGACATGGAAGATGTGATTCCAGATTTGGATGTTCTGTACATGACTCGAGTTCAAAAAGAACGTTTTGATGAATCGGAATACGCGCACATCAAATCAGCGTACATCCTGACGGCTCCGATGTTGGAAAATGCACGTGATAACCTAAAGGTTCTTCACCCTCTTCCTCGTGTTGATGAAATTACTGTCGATGTCGATAAAACACCTTACGCTTACTACTTCCAGCAAGCTGAGAACGGTGTTTACGCACGTGAAGCATTGTTAGCCCTTGTTCTTAACGAAACGCTGTAGAGGAGAGATATCATGTCTAAAGAGACTCAATTAAAAGTTGAAGCAATCAAGAACGGAACGGTTATCGACCATATCCCAGCCAACATCGGGATCAAGGTACTCAAACTTTTCGACATGCATAACTCTAATCAGCGAGTAACGATTGGCCTAAACCTGCCATCTTCAGCTCTAGGCGGTAAAGACTTACTCAAGATAGAGAATGTGTTTATCACTGAAGAACAAGCGAGCAAGTTAGCACTTTACGCGCCTCATGCGACCGTCAACCAAATCGAAGATTACGAAGTGGTTAAGAAGCTACCACTAGAACTTCCTGAGCAAATCAACGATGTGTTCGAGTGTCCAAACACCAACTGTATTACTCACAATGAACCCGTTGAAAGCAGCTTTAAGATCTTTGAAAAGAAAGAAGATATTCGATTGAAGTGTAAATACTGCGAAAAAGTCTTCTCTCGTGAGATCGTGACAGAAAGATAACGTCATACGGCAACACCGATCGAACGCAAAAACTATTCAATACCTCGCCTGTGCGGGGTATTTTGATCTTTACCTATCCAAAGTTTGAAGGCACACTGAAAATTGATTTTTATCCAATAACTGATGGAATAAACCAATGACTAAAGTACTTCACACAGAATCTGCTCCAGCTGCAATCGGCCCATACGTACAAGGCGTTGACCTTGGCAACATGGTTCTGACTTCTGGTCAAATCCCAGTAAACCCAGCAACTGGTGAAGTATCTGCTGATATAGCAGAGCAAGCTCGCCAATCTCTAGACAACGTTCAAGCAGTTGTTGAAGCTTCAGGCCTGACTGTAAAAGACATCGTAAAACTAACGGTATTCGTTAAAGACCTAAACGACTTCGGCACAGTAAATGAAGTTTACGGTAAGTTCTTTGATGAGCACGGTGTTGCAAACTACCCTGCACGTTCATGTGTTGAAGTAGCGCGTCTGCCAAAAGATGTAGGTATCGAGATCGAAGCTATTGCGGTTCGCAAATAGGTTTTAATATCTAGAATAAACGGTTTCTAGTAAACAAGTTGGCATAATGCTGAGCGTTTATCAGATACAAAAAAGGTTGCCCAATTGGCAACCTTTTTTATTGTTCATCGTTTCGCTTAGATGATTACTTCTTATTAAGCTCAACCACTTCTTTGTCTAACTCTTCAAGCTTCGCAGCCATCTGCTCACGAGCTAGGTTAGCCAGTTGACGAACATTAGACTTATCGTAATCTTCAGTGCTGATTGGTGGCAGCATTTCAACAATCACATGACCATTGTTCCAACGGTTCAGCTTCACGCCACCTGTTGAGCTACACACGATAGGGATAATAGGTAAGCCAGCGCCAATCGCAGCATGGAAAGCACCCGTTTTGAATGGCAACAAACCACGACCACGAGAACGAGTCCCCTCAGGGAACATCCATACTGAAACATCACTCTCTTTAAGGCTAGTAACCACTTGATCGATAGTACCTACCGCTTTGCTGCGGTTAGCTCGGTCAATTAGGATATTACCCGTCAACCAGTACAGCTGACCAAAAAGAGGCATCCACGCTAGGCTTTTCTTGCCGACTGTCACAACTTTAGGTGTTACCGCTGATGAAATCGTGAATAGATCCCAGCTATTTTGGTGGTTTGCAACGTAAACATGTTGGCCACGAGAGTAAGCATCTTCCGGGATACGAAGCTCTAACTTCATGCCAAAGATTTTCGACATGCGACCGAAATAGCGGCCAAAGGTAAATACGTGTTTCGGGTTGCGTGGGCTGAGTAAACAGTAACCACACCCAAATACAAACATAAGAATCGCAAATATCGCCACTGCGAAAATACGTAATATTGCTATCATTTTGTTCCTCACAACCGCCAAGTTGATTCATCTATTTGCACAAAATAGGCAGCAGATTCACTGGCGGTAAATACAACTATAAAAAAGCCGAAACCAAGGTTCCGACTTTTATGTTTTCATCTTACTGATTCATGAACTCACTAACCTAAGTTAGTTCGACTCGCTAAACCGTGTAATGTTTGCGCCTAAGGCTGACAATTTATCTTCAATCTTATCGTAGCCACGATCGATGTGATAAATACGGTCAACAATGGTTTCACCTTGAGCAATACAGCCAGCAATAACAAGACTCGCAGATGCGCGAAGGTCCGTTGCCATTACTTGAGCGCCGCTCAATTTTTTGGTTTCACCACAAATAGCCGTGTTGCCTTCGATCTCGGCTTTTGCGCCCATTCGCTGTAATTCAGGGATGTGCATAAAGCGGTTTTCAAAGATAGTCTCAGTGATAACACCACTGCCCTTCGCCATCATGTTAAGCAGAGTAAATTGCGCTTGCATGTCGGTTGGGAAACCTGGGTGAGGTGCTGTTACGATTTTCACCGCTTTGAGCTCACGATCTGTCATATCAAGGCTGATCCAGTCTTCGCCTGTTTCAACCTTCGCACCCGCTTCTTCAAGCTTCGCTAATGCAGCTTCAAGAAGATGAGCGTTAGTGTTACGACAAACGACTTTACCGCCAGACACTGCCGCAGCAACCAAGAACGTACCGGTTTCAATACGGTCAGCAACCACAGAGTGTTGGCCACCACCAAGACGCTCAACGCCTTCGATAGTGATCGTGTCTGTACCTGCGCCAGAAATCTTAGCACCCAGTTTGTTTAGGAAATCAGCCGTATCAACAATCTCAGGCTCTCGCGCTGAGTTATCTAATACAGTTGTACCTTCAGCCAATGTTGCTGCACACATGATAGTAATGGTGGCACCCACACTTACTTTATCCATCACGATGTGCGCGCCTTTCAGACGGCCATCAACACTTGCTTTCACATAACCATCTTCCAATACAATGGTCGCACCTAGTTGCTCTAGGCCATGGATATGTAAATCAACAGGTCGAGCACCAATTGCACAACCGCCCGGAAGTGACACTTGGCCTTCACCAAAACGAGCGACTAAAGGACCTAAAGCCCAGATAGAAGCGCGCATTGTTTTTACTAAATCGTAAGGTGCACAAAATTCATTAATTTCGCGGCCATCAACATGAACACTACCGTTGCGTGATACTTTTGCGCCTAAACGCTTAAGCAATTCCATCGTAGTATCGATGTCACGTAGGTGAGGAACATTACTCACTTCAACCGGCTCTTCAGCTAGAATTGAAGCAAATAGGATTGGTAGGGCTGCATTTTTTGCGCCTGAGATCGTCACTTCACCGCTTAGCGGCTTATCCGATCCAATAACTCGAAACTTTTCCATCATAAACCTTAAAGTGACATCAGTTTCTTATCACGTTCCCACTCTTCCGGCGTGAAAGCCTTAATAGAAAGAGCATGGATATCATTGCGTTGAATGTATTCCATTAGTGGGCCGTAGATTAGTTGCTGCTTCTTAACTCGATTCATGCCGTCAAAACATGGATCAACCGCAACAACTTCGTAATGACTACCTTCACCCTTCACGATAATTTCCTGAAGGTTCAGAGCCTCTGCTAATAATTCTTGTACTTTTGTGCTGTCCACAAATAGCTCCTGCCTAATTTTTTATGTGTTCTGCCATCATTGGCTGGATATTGCTCAATTGGAACAACGTTCGTAATTGTTCTGGCACGAAACTGAGCATTATATGACAGTTTTGATTTTTTGCATGCTCTAATAAGTGAATTAGCATCACCATTCCTGCTGAATCGACTCGATTTATATGGCTAAGGTCAATTTCAACGCTCGATTCCGTCGTTTGCCACTTTTCCAATATACGCCAGATTGCAGGTACACTATCTCGATCTATATCACCAAGAAGTTGATATTCTTTAGAGCTTAGCGCTTGCCATTGAGAATGGCTCATTATTTATTACTCTCAAAACGAATCGGTTGAGAAGCCAGTTTCTCGAGTTCGTCAGCTACTTGTAAGATGCCTTCTTGACGAATCTTAGTGTTCCACTCAGACTTCTTACTTGATAACAGGCTTATACCTTCGGCAACCATATCAAATGCCTTCCACTCACCTGACTTCTTATCTTTGCGCAGTTTAAACTCAAGGTTAATGTTTGGTCGAGGCGTATCAATGATATCAACCTTAATACTGGTAATACGGCTATCTGTTTTAATTGTTGGTTCTGGACCAAATTTAATCGTCTGATCTGTATATTGAGTTAACACTTGAGCATAAGAAGAAACGAGATATTTACGAAATGCATCAATAAATACGCGCACGTCTCCTCTATCAGCACCTTTCAAGTTCGGCCCTAGCAACTTCAGCGCCGCATATTGAGCATTCACATAAGGCATCAACTCTTCTTCCACGATGACCTTCAGTAACTCTGGGTCTTGATGGATATTCTCTTGCTCGTTCTTCAAACGGGCGAAAGCCTCTTCCGCAACTTGAGTCATCATCTGATAAGGCTGAGTTCGGTCAATCGGTTTTGCCGAAAAAGCTGGAGTCGACATCAGTAAAGCGACTGCTGCCAGAAACCATATTTTCAATAAGTAATTAGTCTTCAATAAATTATTCGTCTTTAACATGAGCCTACTCCTTAGCTTCGCTATTATCAGAGCCACCGACGCTATACAGCACTTGACCAATCAAATCTTCTAATACTAATGCCGACTTGGTGTCTTCGATAGAATCACCATCAACCAACATCTCTTCATCTTCAAAGATGAAGCCTGGAACTAAGCTGATGTACTGCTCACCGATCAAGCCCGACGTTAAGATTTGAGCACTAGAGGTATCAGGAAATTGTGAGTACTTCGCATCAATAGACAGTTCAACCACAGGAAGGTAGCTCTCAGTATCAAGTTCAATACTTTGAACTCGACCAACAACGACGCCCCCCACCTTTACTGGTGAGCGAACCTTTAGGCTGCCAATATTGTCAAAGGTCGCTTTTAGGTTATAAGTATGGTTTGAACCTATACCTTTTACGTCAGCGACTTGAAAGATCATGATTAAGATTGCGCAAATTCCGGCAATAACAAAGGTGCCGACCCATAATTCTAATTTTCGAGTTTGTTGCATGATTAATTCCCAAACATCAATGCGGTAAGAACAAAATCTAGCCCTAATACCGCTAGAGAAGAGTGTACTACTGTGCGTGTGGTTGCCTGACTAATACCTTCGGATGTCGGTACTGCATCATAACCATTAAAAAGTGCGATCCAAGTTACGGTGATAGCGAAGACCATGCATTTGATCATGCTGTTACCAATATCACGGCCAAGCTCAACGGAAGACTGCATCGCAGACCAGAAACTGCCGTGGTCAATACCTTTCCAATCCACACCGACTAACTGAGCACCCCAAATCCCGACCGCCATAAAGATCATAGCGAGCAGTGGCATAGAAATAAGGCCGGCCCAGAGACGTGGCGCAATAATGCGTTTAAGAGGATCAACCGCCATCATCTCAAGACTAGAGATCTGTTCCGTTGCTCTCATTAAGCCGATCTCAGCCGTTAATGCTGAACCCGCACGGCCAGCAAACAGAAGTGCTGTCACCACAGGGCCCAGTTCCCGTAACAACGAGAGCGCGACCATTTGCCCAAGGTTACCCTCTGCGCCATAGTCGATTAATACGACATAGCCCTGCAGACTGAGTACCATGCCAATAAACAAACCCGAAACTAAAATGATAGCCAATGACTGAACGCCAACGCTATAAAATTGTTTAACTAATAGAGGGAAGTTTTTTAGTTTCGGGATGCCAAACAAAGCCCCAAATAGCATTAGGCTTGCTCGACCAAATGACTCACAGATCGCAAGTGCGCGCTTACCGACACCCGCAATAGTTTTAGCAATCATATTCAAACAAATCCTTTTCTAAGCTATTTGCAGGAAACCTAAATGGCACAGGGCCATCCGATTCACCTTGCAAAAATTGCTGCACTCTTGGGTCGCTGTTGTTGTACAACTCATCAGGAGAACCTGCAGCAATAATTTTCCCATCAGCCATCAAATAAACCCAATCAGCAATGCTCATCACCTCAGGGACATCATGAGAAACGACAATCGAGGTTAAACCCAAGGCTTGATTGAGGTTACGAATCAACTCAACCAAAACACCCATGGTGATTGGGTCTTGGCCAACAAAAGGCTCATCATACATAATAAGTTCTGGGTCCAATGCGATCGCACGGGCCAACGCCGCTCGTCTCGCCATACCACCAGACAACTCACTCGGCATTAATTGCGCCGCGCCTCGCAACCCTACCGCCTCAAGCTTAAGCAATACAATGGTACGAATGAATTTTTCGTTAAGTTCAGTGTGCTCTCGCAAAGGAAACGCCACATTATCAAAGACATTCAGATCCGTGAAAAGTGCCCCCGATTGGAAAAGCATGCTCATTTTCTTGCGTGCTTGATATAGCTTTCGACGTGGCAATGCAGGGATGTTGTCGCCATCAAACCAAATTTCACCTTCATCTGGTGGTAATTGTCCACCGATCAGACGTAATAAGGTTGTTTTACCGATCCCTGACGGCCCCATGATCGCGGTTATTTTTCCTTGAGGAACCTCTAAACTGATGTCATCAAAGATAATTCGCTCACCGCGTGAGAAGCTGAGATTCTTAACTTTCACAAGCTCAGTGTTCAACATACTTTTGTTGTTTCCTTGCTTTAAAAACGCCAATTATGGCTGCAATAATAATGAGTCTACTTTAGAATTAAAAGCGCTGTTCAATTAATTATTAAAAACAGAAAACAAAGGCAGGGATTTGAAAGCATTGAGAAATTCATTCCTCATCAACATTTCTTTACCACTAACTAGCAATTAATTTGTCGAGTGACTTCCCTTTTATCTAGCAACAAGTCAAAATTAGCGGTTAATTCTCCGTTTTTTATTAATTTTTAGGAATCATCATGCTTGAAGCGATTGCGTTTCTTATTATCGGTCTAGGTTTTTTGGTGTGGAGTGCAGATAAGCTGGTATACGGTGCCGCAGCTCTTGCTCGCAACTTCGGTATTTCACCACTAGTTATCGGTATGACAATCTTAGCAATGGGATCTTCAGCCCCTGAAATGATGGTTTCTGCGACAGCAGCCCTTGATGGTAAAACAGATACGGCGGTAGGTAACGTATTAGGCTCAAACATCGCTAACATCGCGCTGATTTTAGGTATTACAGCCCTTATCAAGCCATTATCGATTAGCTCTGGTGTGATTCGTCGTGAACTACCTTTAATGATAGGTGTCACTCTATTAGCGGGCGCACTGCTTTGGGATAATCACTTAGGTTTCTATGAAGGTGTGTTGTTGTTTGTTCTTTTTGCCGCTTTCTTATTTGCGATGCTGCAAATCAGCCGTAGTGAGAAAAAGAACGGTGATGCCTTTCTTGACGAACAAGAATCTGAAGTTCCTGAAGGCGTGAGCAACCCCAAAGCCGCAATGTGGGTGGTGGTTGGTCTGATTATTCTACCTCTAGCGGCCAACATGTTGGTTGATAACGCGGTTGTTATCGCGAAGTTCTTTGGTATGAGCGACCTTGTGATTGGTTTAACCATTATTGCCGTTGGCACAAGTTTACCTGAACTTGCAGCATCACTAGCTGGTGTTATGAAAGGTGAAGATGATATGGCTGTGGGTAATATCATTGGCTCAAACGTCTTCAATATCCTTGCCGTGATGGGTATCCCGGGCATCCTAAACCCTTCAATCTTGAGCGAGTTTGCAATGGGTCGTGACTTCTGGGTGATGCTAGGCGTATCACTACTCCTTGTTATCATGGCACTAGGAAAATCTCGTAGCGTGAATCGTATCGAAGGCGGCGTGTTAATCGTGACGTTTGTGGCATATCAAAGTTACCTACTAATGAACATGTCAGCTTAATTGTTGATTTAACTTCCCGTACTTGGAGTATTTGATGTCTCAGCCATTTGATTATTGCAGCGTTGCAAAACAAGTTTTGGAAACTGAAGTTGCAGGTCTCACGCAATTAGACCAATATTTTAATGATGATTTTAGCAAAGCTTGCGACCTAATCCTGTACAACAAAGGCAAAGTCGTAGTGATGGGCATGGGCAAATCAGGCCACATTGGTAACAAAATAGCAGCTACATTAGCAAGCACTGGTACATCGGCTTTCTTTGTACACCCAGGTGAAGCAGCGCATGGTGATTTGGGCATGATCGAACCTGGCGATATTGTGATCGCAATATCCAACTCAGGTGAATCAGGAGAAATCCTCAGCCTATTCCCAGTATTAAAGCGTTTAAACATTAAGATTATCAGCATGACTGGCAAGCCAGCATCAAACATGGCGACTTTATCTGATATTCATTTACAGATTTCAGTACCCGAAGAAGCGTGTCCCCTTGGTTTAGCACCAACAACCAGTACTACCGCTACTTTGGTTATGGGTGATGCATTAGCCGTTGCACTTTTACAGGCAAGAGGTTTTACCGCTCAAGATTTTGCACTGTCTCATCCTGGTGGTGCTTTGGGCCGTCAACTGCTGTTGAAACTAGACGACATCATGCACACCGGCGATTCACTCCCAATTGTTGCTCCGGATGCACTAGTTCGAGATGCCCTGTTAGAGATATCTCAAAAAGGCTTGGGTATGACGGCAATCGTCGGTGAAGATGACCAAATGAAGGGCATTTTTACCGATGGTGATTTACGCCGTATCTTAGATAAACGTATTGATATTCATAGCACGCAGATCGGCGATGTGATGACACTGAACCCAACGGTAGCAGAACCGAATATGCTCGCAGTTGAGGGCTTAAATTTGATGCAAGCTAAGAGCATCAATGGCCTGATGTTGTGTGATAATGGCAAATTAGTAGGCGCTTTAAATATGCATGACTTACTGAAAGCAGGAGTAATGTAATGTCACAGGCAATTGAAACCCTTTACGGCACAGTGGATTCACGTGTATTTGCGATTGCAAAAGAGATCAAACTGCTGATTTGTGATGTCGATGGCGTATTCTCTGATGGCCGCATCTACATGGGTAACAACGGTGAAGAGCTAAAAACTTTCCATACGCGCGACGGTTACGGCATTAAATCGTTGATGAACGCGGGCGTTGAAATCGCAATCATCACTGGCCGTAAATCTCAAATTGTTGAGAATCGAATGACCGCTCTCGGTATTAAGCTAATTTATCAAGGTCAGGGTGATAAAGTTAAAGCCTACCAAGATATTTGCGATAAACTTTCAGTTAATCCTGAAAACACAGGTTATATCGGAGACGATTTAATCGACTGGCCTGTAATGGAAAAGGTTGGCTTGAAGGTATGTGTGGCAGACGGTCACCCATTGCTTGCACAAAGAGCCAACTACGTAACAACCATTAACGGCGGTTACGGTGCAGTACGTGAAGTCTGCGACCTTATTTTACAAGCAAGAAACGAACTCGACGTGCACAAAGGTTTAAGCATATGAGTTTTAATCGTATTATCTACTTAATACTCATCTTTATTGCCTCTTGGTCGGCCTATTACTTGTACGACAAAGAGCAAACTTCGACGATACAAGTAGATCCAAACTTGGAACTGCCTGCGTTTAGTGGCAAGAATCTTGATAACATTAGCTATGACGAAAGCGGTATTCGTAGCTATCAAGTTGAATCGACCAATCTAGAGCACTACTCGGTCGTTGGCGATACGCACTTTCAAGACCCTATTCTTTCAGTATTCCGTGAAGGGCATACGATAGAATGGCGAGTGACCGCTGATCGCGCAATTATGGATGAAAATCAAGTCATCACTTTTTATGACAATGTTGTGGCGAAAAACCTGTTGCCAGATGCTAGCTTCGATACAATGACCACAGATAAAATGGTTGTTGAACTGACTAGCCGAGATTTTTATTCAGACACTCCGGTCCATATGATCGGTACATTTTTTGAAAATGAGGGGCAAGCAATGAAAGGGAACTTCGGTACCAACAATGCGACTCTCTTTAATTCTGTTCAGGGTAGATATGAAACTCTCACACCTTAGTTTATTGGCTTTGACCCTTGCGGCGTCTAATGTCTATGCTCTATCTTCGGATAGCGAGCAGCCTGTCTATATTGATTCAGACAGTCAGCAATTGGATATGAAAAGCAATCAAGTTACCTTTCTTGGTGATGTAAACCTTAAGCAAGGTAGCATCAATATCAATGCCGATAAGGTCATTGTTACACGTAATGCCGTCAACGGTGAAATTGAAGAAATACAAGGTTTCGGAAAGCCCGCAACCTTTTCTCAACTTACTGACGATGGGAAAACACTCTATGGTGAAGCTGACGATTTACATTACCAGCTGATTGCCGATAGATTGATCATGACTAAGAACGCGATGCTATCTCAAGATGGCAGTATCATTCGTGGCTCTAAGATTACCTATCAGATCACCTCTCAAAAATTGGTTGCCGATAGTGATAGCAGTGAGCGAGTATCAACGGTTTTACAACCAGCGGAAGTGAATAAGTAATCATGGCAGTCCTTACAGCAAAGAACCTAGCGAAGACCTACGGAAAACGTAAAGTTGTAACAGACGTAAGCTTGCAAGTAGAGTCAGGTCAGATCGTCGGGCTACTTGGCCCAAACGGTGCAGGTAAAACCACCTCTTTCTATATGATAGTGGGTCTGGTTGCGCGTGATGAAGGTACTATCAGCATTGACGACCGAGACATCAGTATCTTACCAATGCACAGTCGTTCTCGTCTTGGTATCGGTTACCTTCCTCAAGAAGCATCCATTTTTCGTAAATTGTCAGTTGAAGACAACATCATGGCTGTTTTGCAAACGCGCGATGAGATGACTAACGCACAACGTCAAGATAAGCTGGAAGATCTTCTCGAAGAGTTCCACATCCAACATATTCGAGCGAGTAATGGTATGGCTTTGTCAGGTGGTGAGCGTCGCCGTGTTGAGATTGCTCGCGCACTAGCAGCAAACCCTCAATTCATTCTCCTGGACGAACCTTTTGCAGGTGTTGACCCTATATCGGTTATCGATATCAAAAAAATCATTGTTCACTTACGCGATCGCGGCTTAGGCGTTTTGATTACCGACCACAACGTTCGTGAAACATTAGACGTGTGTGAAAAAGCTTACATCGTAAGTCAAGGGCATCTAATAGCTGAGGGAACTCCTGAAGATGTTCTCAATAACGAACAAGTTAAACAAGTTTATCTAGGCGAACAATTCCGTCTATGATTAGATAGAGAGTATCGAGAGTTCTTAGAATAATAACTAGGTAAGTAACACTGAATGAAACCCTCATTACAACTTAAGCTAGGCCAACAGTTAGCAATGACTCCTCAATTGCAACAAGCGATTCGTTTGTTGCAATTGTCTACTTTGGATTTGCAACAAGAGATTCAAGAAGCACTTGAATCGAACCCACTACTCGATGTCGAAGACGGCAATGAAGATACGCCAACATCGGAAGAAAAACCTAGCAGTGACGA
Source organism: Vibrio tasmaniensis 1F-187 (assembly GCF_000272405.2). Classification (GTDB taxonomy): domain Bacteria; phylum Pseudomonadota; class Gammaproteobacteria; order Enterobacterales; family Vibrionaceae; genus Vibrio; species Vibrio tasmaniensis_A. The sequence goes on along the minus strand of NZ_AJZM02000043.1, from coordinate 22,652 downwards.
GAAAGAAACAGTTGAAACAGTAGAACAAGACTTACCTGATAGCTCCGATTTGATCGAAAAATCAGAGATCGGCAACGAACTAGAAATCGATACAACTTGGGAAGACGTTTACAGCGCAAACACAGGTAACACTGGCATTGCGATTGATGACGACATGCCCGTTTATCAAGGCGAAACCACACAAAGTCTATACGATTACCTGCTCTGGCAACTCGATTTAACACCATTCACTGAAACTGACCGCAGCATAGCTTTTGCGCTAATTGATGCTATCGATGACCGCGGTTACCTGACCGTATCTTGTGAAGACATCCTTGAGAACTTCGACAACGAAGAGATCGAGCTTGATGAAATTGAAGCCGTTCGTAAACGAATTCAGCAGTTTGATCCGCTAGGTGTCGGTTCTGTGAATCTGCAAGATTGCTTGTTACTGCAATTGGCGACCTTCCCACAAGATACCCCTTGGCTTAACGAAGCTAAGTTAGTACTTACTAGCCATATCGACCAACTCGGCAATCGCGATTATAAACTGGTTATCAAAGAGACTAAGTTGAAAGAAGCGGAACTACGCGAAGTTTTGCAATTAATCCAACAGCTGGACCCTCGCCCTGGCAGTAAGATCACGCCAGACGAAACCGAGTATGTGGTTCCTGACGTATCCGTCTTCAAAGAGCTTGGGAAATGGTTGGTCACCATCAATCCAGATAGCGTGCCAAAACTAAAAGTGAATCAACAATATGCGGCCCTTAGTAGCAAAGGCAGTAGCGCTGACAACCAATTTATCCGCTCAAATTTGCAAGAAGCAAAATGGCTAATTAAAAGCCTAGAGAGCCGAAATGAAACGCTACTAAAAGTCGCTCGGTGTATTGTTGAACATCAACGCGGTTTCTTCGAACATGGCGCAGAAGCCATGAAGCCGATGGTATTGAATGATGTGGCTTTAGCTGTTGATATGCACGAATCCACGATCTCTCGTGTGACGACTCAAAAATTCATGCACACACCGCGTGGCATCTTCGAACTCAAGTACTTTTTCTCAAGCCATGTCAGCACTGACAATGGCGGTGAATGTTCATCTACAGCAATTCGCGCACTCATTAAGAAGCTTGTCGCAGCGGAAAATACCGCAAAGCCTCTAAGTGATAGTAAGATTGCTGCTTTACTGGCTGACCAAGGAATTCAGGTAGCTAGACGTACCATAGCGAAATACCGTGAATCTCTGGGCATTGCCCCATCGAGTCAGCGTAAACGCCTGCTATAAACTAAAGTAGTTAGCTCTTTATTCATTAACGATTGATTAGTTAACTATTAATTTAGTTGTAACCTGGCAACCAACTGAAAAGGAAAGTCTATGCAAATCAATATTCAAGGCCATCACGTTGATCTTACCGATTCAATGCAAGACTATGTTCACACCAAATTCGACAAACTTGAGCGCTTCTTTGATCATATCAATAGTGTTCAAGTTGTTTTAAAAGTTGAGAAAATCAATCAAATCGCAGAAGCTACCCTGCATATAAATCAAGGGGAAATTCATGCGACAGCAACAGATGAAAGCATGTATGCCGCGATTGATTCATTGGTTGATAAACTTGTTCGCCAACTCAACAAGCACAAAGAAAAACTAAGTAGTCACTAACATGCAATTAAGCGAAGTACTTTCATTGGACTGCACTAAAAGTGCAGTCCAATGCACAAGCAAAAAAAGAGCCCTTGAGCTGATCAGTCAAATCGCAGCAGAAAGCTGCGGTCAAGATTCAACAGAACTGTTTGAGTGCATGCTGAGCCGTGAAAAAATGGGCAGTACAGGTATCGGTAACGGTATTGCGATTCCCCATGCACGCATGAATGTCAGTGATAAAGCGATTGCTGTATTAATACAATGCCAAGACCCAATCGAATTTGATGCTATCGATAACCGCCCAGTTGATCTACTGTTTGCTCTACTTGTTCCTAGTGAACAATGTAAAGAGCATCTGAAAACCCTTTCTTGTATGGCAGAGCGACTTAACGACAAGCAGACTCTTAAACAGTTGCGTAATGCTCAAAGCGATCAAGAGCTTTACGACATCATGATTCAAGTGCCAACTTGCGAGTAATAACATGCGATTAATCGTTGTTAGTGGCCAGTCAGGAGCCGGGAAAAGTGTTGCGCTACGAGTTCTTGAAGACTTGGGGTATTACTGTGTTGATAACCTACCAGTAAACCTGCTCAACGACTTCGTCGAATCGGTACGCGAGATCAATCAAAACGTCGCTGTTAGCATTGATATTCGTAACCTACCAAAAGAGCCTCAGTTAGTTACAGAAACGCTAGACCAGTTAGAAGCCGCCACAGATATAGACCTAAACGTCTTATTTCTAGATGCGAGTAAACAGACGCTACTCAAGCGCTACAGCGAAACACGCAGAATTCATCCTTTATCGATCGGCCAAGAAAAACTCTCTCTTGAACAAGCTATTGATTTAGAAAAAACACTTCTGACTCCTCTTGTAGAGCAAGCCAGCATTGTGATTGATAGCAGTGACTGTAACCTCTACGAATTGAGTGAACAGGTTCGTTTCAAAGTTGAGGGCAAAGAAAAACAAGAACTCATTATCGTTTTTCAGTCTTTCGGCTTTAAGTTCGGCCTACCAAGTGATGCCGATTATGTGTTTGATGTTCGATTTCTGCCAAACCCTCACTGGGAACCGGCACTACGACCATTGACGGGACTTGATGCTCCAATTCACTCTTTCCTAGAGAAACACGCTGAAGTTCTTGAACTCAAGCAACAAATTCAAGGCTTTGTTGAGCAGTGGTTACCCATGTTAGAGAAGAATAATCGCAGCTACCTAACGGTCGCGATTGGTTGCACTGGCGGCAAACACCGCTCAGTTTATCTAACTCAGAAAATTGGTGAATACTTCGAACAACTCGGTCATCAAGTTCAAATCAGACATGCCTCCCTAGAGAAGCACCAACAGGGCTAACCATGGAATTAACTCGAACTGTACTGATCCAAAATCGCTTGGGTCTTCACGCTAGAGCAGCCGTAAAATTGGTTGAGCTTGCCCAAAGTTTTGATGCAACTATCACTATCCATAGCGAAGAAGATAAAATCGCAACTGCAGACAGTGTGATGGGGTTGCTTATGCTGGAATCAGCGCAAGGGCAACACATCACGATCCAAGCTACAGGCACCGATTCACAACAAGCACTTGATGCTGTTTGCCACCTCATTGAAGACAAGTTTGATGAAGGTGAGTAGCGAAAACGAGTCACTCACAACACTGAAGACTCAAACTTCGAACCAACCAGTATTAAATCTTAGTTCTAGCTAAGTTTATGATTTAAATAAGCCCCAGAATTAAGTTACTATTCCAAGCATTGTTAGAATAATGAAATAGGAGGAAAATATGGCAGAGCAATTAGAATTCGACCAAGCTCACCAAACCCTCCAAGAAGTCAGCGAAGCCCTAGAAAACGGCCGATTTGTTCACGTACGTCGACAACTTCAGGACATGGAACCTGAAGATATTGCACACCTTTTAGAAGCCTCCCCTCGCAAAAGTCGTGACGTACTCTGGCAACTCACCGATCCAGAAGACTACGGTGAAATTCTTGATGAACTAAACGAAGACGTCAAAGATGCGCTTGTGTCGAAAATGGCACCAGAAACCTTGGCAGAAGCAACAGAAGGTATGGAAACCGATGACGTCGCGTACGTACTTCGAAGCCTACCCGACGATGTTTCTCGCGAAGTCCTTTCTCAAATGGACTCAGTTGATCGTGCATTAGTAGAAACCGCCCTTTCGTACCCAGAAGATTCAGCGGGTGCGATCATGAATACCGACGTAATCACGATTCGTGGCGACGTCGATGTCGACGTTGTATTGCGCTATATGCGTATGCGTGGCGAATTGCCCGACGCAACCGATGCTCTGTATGTTATTGATGAAGAAGAACGTCTGATCGGTAACCTATCGCTTACCACACTAGTAACGACTCAGCCCGATGTTCCGGTTTCCGAAGTGATGGAAGATGCTGACGAAGCGATCGCGGTTGAAACCAGTGCTTCCGATATTGCCAGCCTGTTCGAACGTCGTAATTGGGTTTCTGCACCCGTTGTTGATAGTAACCAGCATCTTGTTGGTCGAATCACTATCGATGACGTGGTTGATGTTATCCGTGAAGACGCCGAGCACTCAATGATGAGCATGGCGGGTATGGACGATGACGAAGATACCTTCGCTCCAGTCGTAAAATCAGCTCGTCGTCGTAGTGTCTGGTTGGGTGCTAACGTACTCGCAGCACTTGCTGCTGCATCTGTATCCAATATGTTTGAAGCAACACTCGACCAAATGGCAGCAATTGCGGTTCTAATGACTATCGTACCTTCAATGGGCGGGGTTGCTGGTAACCAAACCGTTGCGCTTGTGATTCGTGGTTTAGCTCTCGGTCATATCGGTGACAGTAACAAACGCGAACTACTACTCAAAGAGGCGGCCATCGGCTTCCTAAACGGCGTGTTATGGGCTGTTATCATTGGCGGTATAGTGGTTGCTTGGAAAGGTAACTGGATACTGGGAGGCATCATCTCAGCTGCAATGATGACCAACTTGATTGTCGCTGGTATCGCCGGTGTAACCATCCCAGTAATGCTGAAAAAGATGAATATCGATCCAGCACTTGCGGGCGGTATGGCTCTGACCACAGTAACCGATGTTATTGGCCTATCGGTGTTCTTAGGCTTAGCAACCATACTGATCTAGTTATCATGAGTAGCTAGCGAATTTTTGGCGAAATACAGAAAACAAAAAGGGAGCCATCGGCTCCCTTTTTTAATTCATAATATTGGCGCTAACTTAATTACTCACCCGCGACTTTCATCGACTCAAGCAAGATAGAACCCGTTTGAATTTGTGAACGTGTTTCAACATCGTTACCAACCGCAACAATCTGAGTGAACATGTCTTTTAGGTTACCCGCGATCGTCACTTCAGATACTGGGTATTGGATTTCTCCATTCTCAACCCAGAAACCTGCTGCGCCACGTGAATAATCACCGGTCACGGTATTAACGCCTTGACCCATTACTTCAGTCACAAGGAAGCCGGTGCCTAGCTCTTTTAGCATCTGCTCAAAGTTTTGACCCGTTGATTTAACAAACCAGTTATGAATACCACCAGCATGACCTGTTGGTGTCATATCCATTTTACGTGCGGCATAGCTAGTTAGCAGGTAAGTTGCTAACACACCATCAGTGATGATTTCACGATCTTGAGTGAACACACCTTCGCTATCGAACGGGCTTGAAGCCAAACCACGTAAGATATGAGGGCGCTCAGAAATGTTAAACCAGTCAGGTAAAATTTTCTGACCTAGGTGATCCAATAAGAACGAAGACTTACGGTATAGGTTACCACCACTGATCGCCATCACAAGGTGGCCAATCAAGCCAGTCGCGACATCGTTAGCAAACATTATTGGGTATTGGCCTGTTGGTAGCTTTTTCGCATCCAAACGGCTAATTGTCTTTTCTGCTGCTTCTTGACCTACGCGCTCAGGCGTCCATAGCTCATCACGGTGACGTGCAACGGTATAGCTGTAGTCTCGCTCCATCTCACCGTTAGCGCCTTGTCCAATCACACAGCAGCTCGTGCTATGGCGGCTTGATGCGTAGCTAGCTAGTAAGCCATGGCTGTTACCATAAACTTTAACGCCATAATGGCTGTCGTAGCTTGCACCATCACTTTGCTTGATCTTATCGCTATAAGCTAGCGCTTGCTTCTCAGCTGCAATCGCAATCTCAGCGGCATAGTCAGGGTTTGGTTCATCAGGGTGGAAAAGATCCAAGTCTGGAATTTCTTTTACCATGTATTCTTTTGCTGCAGGACCAGCAAACGGGTCTTCAGAAGTGTACTGAGCGATATCAAGCGCAGCCGCGACTGTTTGAGCAATTGCCTTCTCACTCAGATCAGATGTAGATGCGCTGCCTTTTTTCTGACCGCGGTAAACAGTAATACCTAGAGCACCATCACTATTAAATTCAACGTTTTCCACTTCACACATACGTGTTGAAACACTTAAACCCGTTGACTTAGTAATAGCAACCTCAGCGGCGTCTGCACTCACTGATGCCATATCCAACGCTTTAGCTACTGCGGCTTCTAGCTCAACTCGTTGTTGGGCGACTTGCTGTTTTACATCCATATCTATTCTAATTTTTTAGGTCAATATTACGTAGGATAACAAGAATTTCGCTTTCTCCCCAAGATTCTTGCTAAAATAGGCAATATATTCGTTTGAGATAGTGACATAGGCAGAAAAGATGGCTCGCAAAAACCAAAAAGCCCCATGGGAACCAGAAGAAGAAATCATCTGGGTAAGTAAGACAGAAATGAAAACGGACATGGACGCCCTGCAAAAGCTGGGAGAAGAGCTTGTTGAATTAAAGCCTTCTGTATTAGACAAATTTCCGCTGTCTGAAGATTTGGCACAAGCGATTAAAGATGCACAACGCTTTAAAAATGAAGCGAAGCGCCGTCAACTTCAATACATTGGTAAAGTAATGCGCAGTGTCGATCCAGAGCCAATTCAAGCGGCTTTAGATAAGATTCGCAACAAACACTCTCAAGCAACAGTTGAACTGCACAAACTAGAACAACTGCGTGATCGTGTTGTTGCAGAAGGCGATGCGGCCATTTCAGACGTTATGGAAATGTACCCGGAAGCTGACCGTCAACGTCTTCGTCAGCTCGCTCGTCAAGCTAACAAAGAGAAAGCGGCAAATAAACCGGCTAAGTCTTCTCGTGAAATATTCCAAATCTTAAAAGAGCTAAAGCTAGGCGACTAATCGTTATCTCGCTTTACTCATAGAGTGAATAAAAGACCTAGCACATGCTAGGTCTTTTTGTTTTCTACGTACTCAATATCAGAGAGATTAAACAGGAGTGATGAGTCGTCACTCACCCGCTTTAACAAATGAGCTTAATTCTGGCTGTGGATGATCCGCCGTCAGTGCCTCTATCGAGTCTTCAACCAACACCTTACCTAGCGCCACAAACACAAACTTATTCGCGATACTGCGTGCGTCACCTAAATGGTGAGTCACCATCAAGACCGTAATATTTCGCTCTGCCGCTAATCGCTTCACTAAGCTAAGCATATCTTCACGCAGCAAAGGATCAAGCGCAGAGAAAGGTTCATCAAGCAGCCAAATATCATGAGGTTGGACAAAACAACGCGCTAACGCGACACGCTGACGTTGACCGCCGGATAAGTGCTCAGGCAATCTATCCAAATACTCAGCAACACCAACTTGTACTGCGGCTTGCTCCACAGCTTGCTTTTGGGTTGCAGTAAGCTTTAAACCTGGATGCAGACCTAAGCCAATATTTTCTCGCACCGTAAGGTGAGCAAACAGGTTGTGCTCTTGAAACAACATCGCCAATGGGCGCTGATGTGCTTCTTTACCAATAAGCGATTGCCCAGCCACTGAAATCTCACCCGATGTAGGCTCGATGAAACCAGCAACTAGCGCCAACAGGGTAGATTTACCCGCACCACTCGGCCCCATAAGCGCAACAATATCGCCCTGCTCAGCTTGAAAATCAAAGCTAAACAACTCTCTGTGATAGTGGTAATCCACATCTTTCATCACTAACATCACCGGTTCCTTAATTCTTTAGCATCGAGCTTAGATCTTTGAGTAAATAAGAATTCTATTAAGCTAAAGCTGCCGACACTCAATAACAGTAAGCTCACAGAAACTACCGCCGCAGCTTCCATTTGATAACTGCCTAACAATTGGAATAGGTACAAAGGCAGAGTTCTAAAATCTTGGCTACCAAACAAAGCAATCGCGCTTAAGTCACCCATCGCCAACATAAAGCTAATCGAGAAGGCTTGCGCCATCGGCTTACGCAGTGCTCGCCACTCCACTAACCTAAAACGCGTGAAACCTGTCATTCCCAAGCTTGCACACACATACTGGTACTGCTGAGACAAATGCAGCATAGGTTGAGCCAAGGTTTTAATTACGTAAGGCAGCGCCATTAAACTGTTGACGGCAATCACGATAAAGAAAGCTAAACTGAATACATCGGTGAATGAACGCAGTAATAAGAAGATACCCGTACTGATCACCAGCCCCGGAGTCACTAAGATAATAGTGCCAATCAGCTCGATTTTATCGGCTCGAAAATTCTTGTTCTGTAAACGCCATGCCCGGCTAGTCAGCAGTATGGCGATACCAATACCAACTGCGATAACACTTGCTAATGACGCGACTTTAACCGAGGTCATTAACGCCGCCCAAAACGGCTCGCTGCTGAGTACGGTTAATGCCTGCGAGTTAATTCCACTGACGATAACCATAGCTAATGGCGGCAATACCAGTATTGAGACTATGATGATCCAAAAGCTATCCCAAGCTTTTGACCACCAGCTGTCCTTAACCAAATATTTCTCTTCCGACAATTGACTGGCCGTCACTGAAATAGGTTTCGATAGCCGTTGAATGCTCACCGCTAGCACACCACACAGCAGCATTTGCCATATCGCGAGCAAGGCACCAGCCTGCAGGTCAAAGTCGAATTTAATCGCCTGATAAATGGCGAGCTCGATAGTGGTTGATTTTGGTCCACCGCCTAGCGCCATCACGGTAGCAAAGCTGGTAAAACACAGCATGAAGACTAAGCCACACACATGAGGTAATTGTTGCCTTAAACGTGGCCATTCAACCCATCTGAATTTGTTCCAATGACTCATACCCAAGTGAGCACAAAGCTTGTGTTGCTCGGCAGGCACTGTATCTAAGGCTTGTAAAAGTAAGCGACTGGCATAAGGCAAGTTAAAGAAAACGTGCGCCAGCAAAATACCATTCAATCCGTATATCGAAAATGGCAATTCAATATCGAAGTTCGCCAAAAACTTAGCTAACCAACCGCTATTACCATAGATCGCAAGTAAGCCAAATACACCCACTAACACCGGCAGGACTAAGGTCGACGCGAACAGCCTTAACAACAAAGCGCGTCCAAAAAATTGTCTACGACAAAGCGCATGAGCAATAGGTATAGCAAAGCCAACACTCAGCACCGTTGAGAGTGTCGCCTGATAAAAACTGAATTTCGTTACATGCCAATAGTAGGGATCGGACCATACTTGGCTGATATCAAGAGAAGGGGCATTGCTAAGCAATGCCCCAACTGCTGAAACCACGAAGGCGGTAATGAGTATCGCAACCCAGATACCTACCTTAGGTGTTTTCTTTATCATAAATTGATTTTTACCGTAAACAGTTCACTCAAAGTATATCGAACGAACTTTTAAATACAGAAAGCCTATTTTTTTTAAAGTAAGTTAGAAAGCTCATTTTTAAAAAGTAAGTGCACTCTGCCATTCACGAATCCAAGGCTTACGCTTCTCGGCGATCTCTTCTGAGCTAAAGCTCAGCGCTTTCTGAGGAACCGTAAGTTGCTCAAACCCTTTTGGTAACTCACCATCCGTAACTGGGTACATCCAGTTACCTGTTGGCATCGCCGATTGGAATTCATCACTTAGGATAAACGCCATAAACTCATCAGCAAGTTTCTCGTTCTTACTGCCTTTAACTTTAGCGGCCACTTCCACTTGAGTGTAATGCCCTTCTTCGAAGCTTGCTGCTGCATACTTAGAATCGCTCTCAGCAATAATGTGGTAAGCCGGAGACGTTGTATAAGACAACACTAAATCCGACTCGCCTTCTAGGAACATAGAGTAAGCTTCAGACCAACCTTTGGTTACAGTCACTGTTTTCTGGGCAAGCTTCTTCCATGCTGTAGTTGCTTCATCACCATATACCGACTTCATCCAAAGCATCATGCCTTGACCTGGTGTTGATGTACGTGGGTCTTGGTAGATAACCTTAAGGTCATCACGCTGCTCAACCAACTCTTTAAGGCTCTTTGGTGGGTTTGCCAACTTCTCTTTGTTGTAAACAAAAGCAAAGTAGCCAAAGTCATAGGGTACAAAAGTGCTGTCGCTCCAACCATTAGGAAGCGTTACTGATGAAGTATCAACATTATGCTCAGCCAATAAGCCCGTCGCTTTCGCTTCAGCCATCAGGTTGTTGTCGAGACCTAGCAAGATATCGGCTTTGCTGTTGCCGCCTTCAAGACGTAAACGGTTCAGGATAGACACGCCATCTTCTAGAGCGACAAAATTCACATCACAACCACACTTCTCTTCGAATGCTTTTTCAACGGCAGGACGAGGGCCCCAATCCGCAGCAAAAGAGTCATAGGTGTATACAGTCAAAGTGTTGTCTGCAGCAAAGGCAGAAAAAGAAATAGCTGTAGTAACAGCAAGAGTAGTTAATGTGAATTTCACTGGACGCTCTCCATGGTCTGAGCGGCACAGGTTTGAGGGAGGAGAACGGTAGAGGTTGTTCCTAACTCAATTCCTACGCCAGCATTATCTGGTTCAGGTTTACGGGTCCCAAGCATCTGCTTGATCTCAGCTAGCATTCATTATTTGAATGGTTCGCTCCCCGATGAGTGTTCAGAATTGTAATTCGAATTTTAACAATAAGCTATCAAGTTTGGATCAATTACGTTGATCGTAGCCCCAACGTGGCACCAAACCTTGTTCGATACCAAGGTGATCGAGAATACGCGCCACCATAAAGTCGACCAGATCTTCAATTGACTTGGGTTGATGATAAAAACCCGGAGCTGCAGGCATGATCGTCACGCCCATGGTCGAAAGTTTGTGCATGTTCTCGAGATGAAGCGTCGAGAATGGCGTCTCGCGAACCACCAACAACAGTTGGCCTCGCTCTTTCATGACCACATCGGCTGCTCGCTCTATCAGGTTATCCGACAAGCCATGTGCAATCGAAGCCAAACTTCCCGCGGAACATGGACAAACGACCATCTGCTTCGGTGCAGCTGAACCAGAGGCAACCGGCGAGAACCAATCATCTTTGCCACACACCACCAGCTTTTCAGGATCGCAGCCAAGATGTTTAACCAAAGCTTGTTTCGCTGCATCTGGCCCAGCAGGTAACTTAAGTTCATGCTCGGTCGCCAATACCACTCGCGCTGCCGATGAAATCAGCAAGTAGACCTGATAATCGGCTGCCAAAAGGCATTCAAGTAAACGCAGGCCATAAGGCGCACCGGATGCGCCAGTGAAAGCGAGGGTTATAGCTTTATCGTGTTTTGTCATGTTCTCAATTACTTCAAAATATAAGGTCGTGGATGCCGTTAGCCTTTGAGTGCCAACGCATCCAACAATTTCTGGTGAATACCACCAAAGCCACCATTACTCATTACTAAGATTTGGTCGCCCGCTTGTGCCTCTGAGACAATTCTAGCAACGAATGCATCCATGTCATCACTTACATGTGCGGGTTGATGGCACGCATCGGCAACATCTTGTACAGACCAATCAATGTTATCCGGTTGGAATAAGTAGGTAGAATCCGCCTGCTTCAACGAATCAGCCAAGGTTTCTTTATGCACACCACGCTTCATGGTGGCAGAACGAGGCTCTAAAACAGCAATGATTTTTTTCGTATCGACCTTATTACGTAAGCCACCCAGAGTAAGTTCAATCGCTGTAGGATGATGAGCAAAATCGTCATAGACAGAAACACCTGCCACTTCGCCTTTAAGCTCTAAGCGACGCTTGGTATTAATGAAAGTCGCCAGTGATTCACATCCTAAGTCGGGTGTCACACCAACATGTCTTGCCGCCGCAATCGCCATCAAGGCATTACTTACGTTATGATCGCCAACCAAATCCCAGTCTACGGTTCCAACACATTCGTCTTGGAAATAGACCTCAAATTTGGAGCCATCTTTAACCAGTTTCTTAGCATCCCAATCGCCAGGTTCGCCGCTCGATTCAGTTTCGCTCCAGCAACCGCGAGCTAAAACATCTTGAATAGCGGTATCCTGCTTAGGTGAGAAAATGCGACCATTGCTTGGCACAGTACGCACCAAATGATGGAATTGTCGCTTAATCGCTTCAAGATCGTCAAAGATGTCCGCATGATCGAACTCTAGGTTATTCATCACTAAGGTTCTTGGGTGGTAATGAACGAACTTAGATCGTTTATCGAAAAAAGCACTGTCGTATTCGTCAGCTTCGACCACGAAGAACATGCTTTCACCAAGGCGAGCAGAGATACCAAAGTTCCCCAACACACCGCCAACTAAAAAGCCCGGAGCATAGCCACAGTCTTCCAAGATCCAAGCCAACATACTTGATGTCGTGGTCTTACCGTGCGTTCCAGATACCGCTAACACCCAACGGTCATGCAGCAGGAACTCTTGCAACCACTGAGGACCAGAGGTGTATCTAAGGTTGTTATCCAACACATACTCAACACACGGATTACCGCGGCTCATTGCGTTACCGATAACCACGAGATCTGGCCTTGGCTCTAATTGGCTAGGGTCGAACCCTTCAATAATTTCAATCCCTTGAGATTCCAACAAGGTACTCATTGGTGGGTAAACATTCGCGTCACTACCCGTAACCTTGTGACCTAATTGACGAGCCAATACCGCAGCACCACCCATGAAGGTGCCACAAATTCCTAAGATATGAATATGCATAAATTGCTTCCAAACGCTTGGCTAAATAAACGATGCCTAATTAAAACGGCTTGCACTCATTATCATTAAATGGCGATTAAAAGCGAGCGGCAATGCAAAACAAATTGAGTCGACATAGTAAGTGAGATCTGTGTCGCTTAGTTCATTACCATTAAAAAGATCTAACCTTTAGAATTTAGGTAAGCGTCTAGATGAATAAAGCCCACTCAAGAGGCCGAATCTACAGTGCTCAAATCCCCCCTAATATTGAGAGAAGTTTAAGGAAATAACATGTCTGAGATGCGCACCCTTGGTGAGTTCATTGTTGAGAAACAGAGTGACTTCCCCCATGCAAGCGGTGATCTATCATCCCTTTTGTCGTCTATTCGACTTGCTGCAAAAATTGTTAACCGTGAGATCAACAAGGCTGGCCTAGTCGACATCACTGGCGCTGTTGGTACAGACAACGTGCAAGGTGAAGAGCAGCAAAAGCTAGACCTTTACGCGAACGACAAATTTAAAGCGGCTCTAGAAGCTCGTGACCAAGTTTGTGGTGTTGCAAGTGAAGAAGAAGACGAAGCTGTCGCCTTCAATAAAGAGCTCAACAAAAACGCAAAATACGTTGTACTGATGGATCCACTTGATGGCTCTTCAAACATCGATGTGAATGTATCAGTTGGTACAATTTTCTCTATCTACCGTCGAGTATCACCTATCGGTACTCCACCAACACAAGAAGATTTCCTACAGCCAGGACACAAACAAGTAGCCGCGGGTTACGTGATTTACGGTTCTTCAACCATGCTTGTATACACAACAGGTGCTGGCGTAAATGGCTTCACCTACGACCCATCACTGGGTACCTTCTGCCTATCTCATGAAAACATGATGATTCCAGACGAAGGTAAGATTTACTCAATCAACGAAGGTAACTACATCCGCTTCCCTACGGGTGTTAAAAAGTACATCAAGTACTGCCAAGAGAATGAGCCAAGCGACAACCGCCCTTACACATCACGTTACATCGGTTCTCTAGTTTCAGATTTCCACCGTAACCTGTTGAAAGGCGGTATCTACTTGTACCCAAGCACGCAAAGTCACCCTCAAGGTAAACTGCGCCTGCTTTACGAGTGCAACCCAATCGCTTTCCTTATGGAGCAAGCGGGCGGCATCGCTTCAGACGGTGCTCAACGTATCATGGATATCAAACCAACTGAGCTACACCAACGTGTACCTTTCTTTGTTGGCTCAACAGACATGGTTCGTAAAGTAGAAGAGTTTCTTGAGTTGAACCGAGACTAAACCCCTCGTTCATTTCTCAAAATAGCGTCATTAAAAAAGCCAGCATTCACATGCTGGCTTTTTGTTTGGTAACTCAGAAGATATAGCGACTAAGCGTTGCTCCGCTTACACCAGTTACCCGAAAGTATTTCTTTATTAGCGGTTAGATCAAGCTGATACAAATATACCCATGCTAATCCAAATATAGTCTCTATTTGCTTGCGACGATACTCAACAGGAACATCTTCTAGCCGATCGAGCGACTCTAAAATTTCGTCGTTAATGATATAGACCTCACCAGCGACACTTTTCTTTCCAGTAATCATCGCCGGATAGGCACCTAAATCAAAAAGTGCATATTCCTTAGGTGTATCAAACTGCCCTAATAAATCACAGCCCTTCAAATAGTGGTGATTGGACTGACCTTGCCTCAAGGTTCCATAAACAAAAACAAGATGCTTCATAAATCCTCCACAAGCCATTCGCGCAGGCGCGTTAAATGAATTGCTGAAACATTGCCGCCCAAGCTCAAACAGCTCTACTCGAACTCAAATTGATAGAGAAGGTCTACAGCACTGTCGAGACCTGATACAGCTTCAACATAGAGATCCTGCATCAATCGATAACGAACGGTAAACTCACCTAACGAGTTAAAGATGCCCACACCATATTTTACCTGTAAGCCCGGCAGGATGTAGCCACTTACCGTCACTTGAGAGTCATCGCCAGAGCCTGCGGTATCCAGTTGCAAGTCCTGTACACCAAAGGCTTCACCAATTTCGCCGACAACCTTACCACTCTTAGCTAAACTCAAACCGATTAAGGTCGTTGTCATCGAACCGCTCGACTCACCGTCGATATCTTGGCCACGCAGAATATAAGACAGCGCGTTCGCTTGTGGCATCGCAGGGTCAGAATAAATCTCGATGGTCGGCTCTGTCGCAGGGCCAGTCACTCGAATACCTGCGGTCACATCATCTTGAGTATTATCAGGATTACGAATCGCATTGATGGCTACGTATGGCTGATCCGGTGGTCCATTCATTAGGATCTTACCCTCTTCGATCAACAGGTCTTGCCCGAATGATTGGTAAGTACCATCGACGATGTTCACTTCACCTGTAATAAATGGACCTTGGTCTTTTTGAGCTACGTTAAGCTTACCGACCAAATCACCCTCAAGACCGAAAGCAGACAGTTTAAAGTCATCACCAATAGAGATATTAATGTTGGTCATCACGTTGAATGGAATCGTATCTTCGTTTTCTGGCTCTAGATCTTTATTCAAAATAACCTGATCAGAAGAGACACCAACCGCTGACGGTGGTAAATCTTCAACAACAATTCGTCCCCATGGTAAGGCAATATCACCGGTAATTTTCGCCAGTTCTGGTGTGACATCAATGGTCATATCAGGCACGACCTTCACCTTAACCATAGGTGGGATATCAACCATCAACTCATCAGCGAAAACTCTAACGTTAGAGTGCCATGCTTTAAGATCTTGCCAATCTCCGGTCCCCTCAATATCAAGGTGACCATCAGGCGTTTCGACATTCGCATCCAGTTTTGCACTATAACCATCAAAGTCGAGGTCGATGCGGCCATCTTTCACATCAACAGGCGTGACGTCGCCTTTCACTTGAATACCATCAACAGAGAATTGACCAAAGACTTGAGGGTGCATCAGAGAGCCTTTAACTTGAAGATCACTCTCTAGGTCGGCTTTCAATAAGCTGTATTCACCTAGTATTGGTTGTAAGAAATCAAGATGGAACGTGGTCAATTTAATTGCTGCATCGACCATTTTGTCTTCGGCGAGAATATCCGGTAACGACACCGTGCCAGACAGGTCACCATTGTCGGAAACATCCAACTTAAAATCGGCATCCAGTTTGTTGTCTTTCAGTTGGGCATTCAATGCAACGCTTTCCCAACCCAGTGTGATTGGCTCACCCACTTGTTGAACAACCTGACCTTTCGGCATATCAACACTTACCGTGACCTCAGGCTCACCTTGTTCAGACCACTTAGCATGAGCGGTCGCATTGACTAAGCCCTGTAATTGCGTCTCTTTAGGCACAAAGGCTTTAATCTGCTCGAAATCGAATTGATTGATGGCCACTTTGGCCTCACCCGATTTTCCGACACGAACATCTTCATCCAAACACACACTCGAACCCGATTGGTTCCAACAATGTGCTTGAACATCAGCAAACTGCTTATCGACATCCGCCTTTATCGCGACAGGTTGGTCTAATACCCAAGGACCTTGCTGAGTAGTGATTTTGACTCTGTCTAACGATCCATCCCAAATAAGAGAAGGCTTTTGAATCAACTCTCCGGAAATAGCTAAGCTTGTAGACACGATGTCGGATATCACATCAAGGGTCACTGTGTGTTTCTTCTCACCACCACTCACCGTGAGATCTATGCTTTCTACGCTTTGATCTTGATAGGTTAGGTTGTTAGCTTTTAATTCAAGATCGGCTTGAGCTTTAGGCAATGGCAGAGGAATCACAGAGCCATTAAGTGACAAGGATTCTAGTGTTGCTTCGCTATTCCAATCTACCTTATCCACATTTAGAGCGAGATCGACTTCAGGCTCTTTCGTTGGACCACTGAGCTGGATGTTACCAATCACTTTACCTTTCAAATCAGGGACGCTTTTTACAAGCTCAGGAAAGTAAATCTCAACATCCATGTTCCATTTCTTATCAAGCTCCCCCTGAGCCTTAATCGAGTTAACACCGTGAGCTAAGCTCAAACCACTGGTTTTCAGTTTTGGTTCACCGCTCGCGCTGCGATCCGACGCTGACAACTGACCTTCGATATCCAGAGGGTATTCTCGCAAGATCCCTTCAATATCCAATTTAGGCAGTTCAATCGCCCAGCCGCCCGCTTCCGTCAACTCACCTGAGGTGACGATGCTTCCACTAATGTTGCCCTCAGCTTCTTGCCATTGCAGACCCGGTTGAATATCTTTGAGTGTCACGTCAGCTTGCCAGTTAACGAGACTCTTCCAGTTCGCTTTAACGACACCGTTAAGCTCACCGCCTAGCGTGTTAAGCTTTAGACGCTCGATCTCAATTTGTTCCGTCGTGCCTTTACCCTGTAGATCGATGGCTAATTCAGGGATTTCCTTACCATCGGCTTCACCTTTAAGAAGAACATTGAAACCATCTAGTGAGCCATCAGCTTTGAATTGCTTAATTGTCGCTTGGTAATCGCTTTTCCCGGTAAGGGGCCACTGCGCTTGCCCGCCTTCTAAGAGAAGGTCAAATGGCAGAGTCGGCTCTAAGGGTTGAATATCCCCAGACAGCTTTGCCTCAATCAGCTCAGAAAATTGGGTGTCTAGGTTTAGCTTAGCCACGCTGCCTTGTACTTTCAGAGACAACTTCTGCCCAGCAAGGTCGGTTTCTTTCACTAACGCATCCAAAGAAAGCTCTAACGGATAACCGCCCTTAAGCTCAACCTTCGTCGTTAGATTTGCGCTTGCTTGTGGCATATCGAATTCGAGAGTGGAAACATCAACCGTGTGTTTACCCGCGCGAGCCTCAAGCCCAAGGTGGTTCACCACAATCGGTGTTTCTTGTTCTAAGGTGAAACGGTTGAGGTCAAAACGCTCCAACACAACCAGTAAAGGAATCCAGACTTCCGGCAATTCGATAGCAGTTTTAACAGCAGCTTCTGGCTCAACCTTTTCTGCTTGCGGTTCTTCTGTCGATTCCGCGAGTTTAACCTTAAGATCATTGAATAAGGTTGGCGATACCGTCAGCTTTTCACCTTGCATACTCAAAGCCGTAGAGAACAGACTCCATTCAATTTCATGCCCTAAGATATTCAACTTAATATCAGACAAAGCGATACGGTTGATTACGATTGGCAACGGTGTTTTTACCGATGTTACGGGCGGAGTAGGTTCTGTTTCTTCTGTAGAGGCAGGAGGCAGTTCAGTAAATGCGAAGTCCAACCCTTGAATCGCTAAACGATCGACACACAGCTTAGGGTCGAGCAGGCAGCGAGGATTAATAGCCAAGTTCAGCTTTTGAACCTTGGTATCGATATGTAGACTGTCATCTTTAAACTGAACATTATTAAGCGTAAAGCTCGGAAACAGAGCCCCTTTAGTGCTTTCCACTTTAAGTTGTGGCAATGCTTTTTCAGCGCCCCACAGCACAGTGTTCAACCCTGGGTTGGTGAACAAAACAAAACCTAGCAGGGCTATCAACAACAGCAAAATAGACGTCAATGAGATCGACGTCCACTTAATGAATTTTCCCATCACTTTGATCATAATTCTGGCCCTAAACTAAAGTGTAACTGGAACTCATCACCTTTTGCTGCATCTAGACCCCAAGCAAAATCTAAACTCACTGGACCAACAGGTGACGCCCAACGAACACCGACACCAGTGCCGTGTTTCCATTCAGGTTTATCATTAAATGCATCACCAATGTCGTAGAATGCTGCACCCCACCAGTTTCCAACCAAGCGGTATTGGTATTCAAGCGAGCTGGTTGCAATAAATTTTGCACCCGTTAGTGCGCCACTTTCATCGCGAGGAGAGATTGACTCATAACCATAACCACGAATGCTATTGTCACCACCAGCAAAGAACCTTAGGGAGGGAGATAGCTTATCAAACTCGTCAGCAAAGTTACCGCCAAATTGAAGCCGAGTTAAGCCTCGGTGATTGTCGCCAATACTTCGAATCCAAGCGGTTTGACCTTGAAAGCGAACAACCTTAGTTTCAGATAGCAAGGTATCGTCACCCGCTTCAAACATAATGGTTTGTTTGTCGCCCCACATCGGCATCGAGCCGCCTCGCGTTCGAGTGCGTGAGAAAGAGATACCCGGCAGCACAAATTGCGCCAAGTCATCTTGCAAACCTTGTTCATAGTTTTCGACCAAGTATCGAATGAACACCGTGCGCTGCCAGCCATTGTCCAAACGCCAATATCTTTCTAAGGCAAGGTTTGATTCCAAACTCTTGGTGTCACGATTATCCAAATTTTTCATACCGTACTTAACTTGGTAGTAGTCATTAAGTACGTCATCCAATGGGATTTTATAAGCAGCCGTGATCGTCTGCTCAGGCTTCGAGATCGACAAGCTACTATTGAAGCTATGGCCTCGATCATTAACCCAAGGTTTTTTCCATTTGAGAGTGCCTTTCACACCAAGGTCGGTTGAGACACCGATACCCGTTTCGATTTGGTTACGAGCTTGCGGAGCAAGGCTAACTTTCATCGGGATTTCTCGGCCTTTACCCAATTGGCTTAAATCTGGTTCAACAAATACCGAGGAGAACCAATCCGTATTGGACAGGTTTTGGTTGTACTCACCAACTTTAGTGATTGAGTAAGGTTCGCCATCCTCAAATGGTTTGAGTGACTGCACCTTATCTTCTTCAATCTGGCTACCAGTAACCTGAGTAGTACCAAAGTGATAGCGGATACCACTGTTATAATGGAGACGAACATAAGCACGATTTAATTCGGGAGCGACTTCTAGTTTACTGAGATCGTAAGCCCCATCGAAATAACCTTTCGCTAATCCAAGATTACGGATCGACGATTTCAAAGAGTCATAATTACCATGATTCAGAGTCGAACCTTTAGACAAGCTACTCTTCGCTATCAAGGCTAAAAAGTCTGGGTCATCCTTGGCTTCACCAGTTAGAACGATATCTGAAGTATAAATAACAACAGGCTCTCCCGGCTCAACCGTAACGGTCATTTCGGTATCATCTTCGGAGTGAGTAAATGTGATTTTAGGGTGGTAGTAGCCTAACGCATTCAGGGCTTCTTTAATCATAGATTCCAAGCGGGATTGGAATCTTAGTGAAACCGAATACTCTTCTTCAGGGATCGCACTCAGATAAGCATCCACATTATCCTCAAGCGCTCCATCTAGCCCTTTGATTTCAAGGGAAACGTCAGCGAAAGCGAGCGTCGATGACAATAGAGTGCCAATCAGAACTGGTAAAGTTTTTCTTATCATGTTTAATTGGTGAAGAAGTTATCAATACGTTAATAAGTGAAAAGAAATAATACCGCTAAATAGGCATTGAGTCTGTAATAAATCCTGGAATAACACGGTCTAATTTAAAGACTTATTCAATATTGACCAACAGTTAATATGAACCCACGTTAAATAAAAGCCAGCGCGGTAAACGTATGCGAAAAGGAATATAACATGCTAAACAAACAACAACTGGTTTCTGCAGTAACCGCACTACCGGGAAATGCTGACCCAATTCGAATCACTGAGCACCATTTCGTCAATCAAACCGACCTGCTCGATGCGCCTACGGGCTCTCAACAAGAAGTCCTGTTTGGTATGGGATGCTTCTGGGGAGCTGAGCGTTTATTTTGGCAATTGGATGGCGTTATTTCAACATCCGTTGGTTACGCTGGCGGATACACGGTTAATCCCACTTATGAACAAGTATGTACTGGGCAAACCGGCCATACCGAAGTCGTTCGTGTCATATTTGATAGTGAACAAACCTCGTTAGCTCGAATACTTGAAACCTTTTGGGAGCGTCATGACCCAACTCAAGGGATGCGCCAAGGCAACGATTTAGGGACTCAATACCGTTCTGCGATCTACACCTTCAGTGAAGAGCAACAATCTATCGCTGAGCACTCTAAACGTGAATATCAACGAGCAATGACTGAATCTTTAGGCAACGAGATCACGACGGAAGTTCTGCCTGCTGGAAAATATTTTTTCGCAGAAACCTACCACCAGCAATACCTAGCTAAAAATCCGAATGGTTATTGCGGGTTGGGTGGAACAGGTGTCTGCTTCCCTCCACAATAAAGGGCCGTTCGACATACCATCGTGAACGACACGCATTAAAAAAGGGCTTCCATCAGGAAGCCCTTTTCATTGTTAATCTATTCGGTGCAAGACAAATCGATAAAGCTCAGTTACACCGGCAACGCTGCAATCGTGCCGTTAACTTCTTTAAAAATAGTGAGCTTTTGTTTGTCTGAAACTTCAGGAAGAAGCACCTTGCCTTGGTCGAAGCGAAACTCTCCGATACCTTCAATAGCAAACTGGCCTTTGAACAGGACTTTAACGAAACGCGCCACCTGATGTGGACGGTAAGTAGAAAACTTTCTTAACATAATACAACCTCAATTCCATTTGAGTACTACAGTCACATACCTGAACAGCGACGCTGTTCAAAGCATATTAAATCGCTAATTCCTTTAGCAAACAGCAAGATAATCTATTGTTCATCTCGATGTTGATGCATTATACCTTTTGGTAACAAACCTGCAACTTATCTCTACGTCGTACGATAAAAAAGTTAAAGAGGCATTTTTCAAATTTCATATTATACTTCCTGTGCAAACCAATAAGCGGAACAAAAATATAATGAAAAACAAAACTCTACTGGCTTTTTTAGCCGCAGCCTCTCCACTCTTCGCCAATGCTCACAACCTATCAGTAGGCGCTACCCTGCCTGCCATCGATGTGAGTAACTATGGTGAGATTGTTCTAAACGACGGAAATACTGGATATCAAGCTTGGGTAACCAATGATCTTCTTGGTAAAGTTCGCGTCGTTCAAGCTATCGCTGGCCGCAGCAGCTCTAAAGAGCTCAACGCACCACTGATGGCAGCCATTACCGCATCAAAATTCTCAGAAGACAGCTACCAAACCACTACCATCATCAACCAAGATGATGCAATTTGGGGGACTGGGTCTTTTGTTAAGTCGTCTGCCGAAAGCAGCAAAGAAGAATTTCCATGGTCTTCTATGGTCCTAGATGAAGACGGCGCCGTTGCGTCATCATGGGCTCTGAAAGAAGAAAGCTCAGCGATTATCGTTCAAGACAAGCAAGGTAAAATCTTGTTTGTAAAAGAAGGGGCATTAAACGAATCAGAAGTCACTCAAGTCATTGAGTTGATTAAAGCGAATCTTTAATAAGATATTCGCGTCTTTTTCGAGACCTAACCAAAGGATATTGTTATATTGTAACAGTATCCTTTTTTAATTCTGTGGTTAATTATCCTGATGTGGCAAAACACACCTAACAATGTGAAACGCAAAACCTGCTTTTTGCTAGGGCTGATGCTTATGCTAAGCCTGTTAGCCGCAACACATATTGTGGATATTCACCCAGAACACCACACTTCGCATCAATGTGAGCTGTTTTCGCTTAATCAGTTCATCACTGCGCACTCACTACCACAGATTCCAGAGTTCCATTCAGAATTTACTGTCGCTATCACAGAGTCAGTAACTTCACTACAGCGGCTATATTTCGCTTATTTGGCACGCTCACCTCCTGTAAATATCGCTTAATTACCACTACTTTTTAATTAACCTTTATTCAGGAAAAAAACATGAAACCTACTTTTTTAGCCGTTGCTATCGGCATGACTGTCTCTACAAATGTTCTAGCTAACGAAGAATTCCGCTCTCATGATGCACACGTACATGGTCAAGTTGAAGTAAACATCGCGCAAGATGGGCAAGAACTGCTTGTTGAAGTAACAGCTCCAGGCGCAGATGTGGTTGGGTTTGAACATGCTCCAGAAACTGCAGAACAGAAGAAAGTGTTTGAGCAGGCTATCGCACAATTAAACAAGCCAGAAGAGCTGTTTAGTTTTAACAATGCGAGTTGTACTCTGAAGTTCAAGTCAGTAGCAAACACCTTAGAAGGCGATCATGACGACCACGAAGGCCATGATCACGCTGATCACGCTGAGCACGATCATGACGACCACAAAGACCATGATCACGCTGAACACGATCATGATGACCACAAAGGC
>NZ_AJZM02000042.1 GCF_000272405.2 Vibrio tasmaniensis 1F-187 | reverse complement strand
TACTGCCAATAGGTATTTTCACCTTCGTTACGTGTTGGGCAAAGCTGATACGTTGCGTTTACCACTCCAACCTTGTCACTTTCAAAGTGAGCGGCGGCAATAAGCAGCGCATCCAATGAAATAAGGGCTGATACATCACTCATCGCTGTAATGTCACTGGTTATGCATGTCACTTCCTCATTTATAACCGTGACTTTACCTCGGTTTAATTGATGGTCATGTATCTCAAAATGAACATCACTGCACATCGCTTCTTGAATCGTCATTTGAGCGATTTTTACCGTGTCATCAGTACAACCATCACAAGCAATAATCACTTGTAACTTCTTTTTTGGGTAATCGAGTGAAGCAAGATTACGAACTTTATCTGCGATCCATTGTTCCTCGTTAAATGCCGGTACAAGAATGGTGATGGTGGGTAACGTACAATCTTGCTTCTCATCTTTGTAACAACGATGACTCTCTTCAATTTGACGTGCTGGGTGGCTTTTCGCATACCAGCGTAGTAGTAAAGGATAGGCTGCGTGATGATAGACAATTAACGCACCTGAAAACAGACAAAGTCCTGCAAGTAACCAATCGATCATGCGTATGCTCCTTCTGAGATGTCGTTGTAAGACGAAACCATTTTGATGATATCGAAGTTGTCGAGAACGTAACGACGAGGTGACAAAAAGCGTTCATTTTGTTTTTCTAATAGCGCACTGGCTAATCCGGCAATGCTGCCACTTTTGACGAGGGAACTGCTGATGGGACATAAGGTTTCGTCAACCGCACCGACATTCATCGCGACGGTTGGAATGTTACATGCTTGGGCTTCGAGTGTAGAAAGAGGAAGCCCTTCGTGGCGTGAAGGTAGGCAGAAGGTATCCAGCGCTCCGTAAAAGGTAGTCATGTCATCCACTAGGCCGAGAAAGATCACACGGTCGCTGAGATTCAAGCGGTCAGTGAGTTGTTCCAGTTGATTGCGTTTTGAACCATCACCAGCCAGTGCGACAACGGTGTTTGATGGCAGTAGAGCAAGTGCCTTAATCAGCTGATCTTGACCTTTCACGTGCTCTAAACGCCCTGCACAACCAATGATGTATTTGTCGGTTGGTAGGTTGTGCTTTGCTCTCGCGTCTGCTTTTGACATCGGTTTAAACTTCTCACAATCTACGCCGTTTTTAATCGTGATGATGTTTTTGTATGAAAACGCACAACGTAACTGATTGTAAACGCGTGTTGCATCGGCCACTAACGTTGGTTGAGCCGCTTTCAATGCAAGGGCTTGTAAGCGACGACGTTTGTTATTTTTCAAATGCCAAGCATCATGCTCGGTATGAATTCGAGTAGGAACCCCAGTTACACGGGCAGCGTAACCCGCGTAGAGCAGTGGGCCTATGTGATGCGTGTGAACAACATCAGGTCGAATACCGTTAAATGCTTTCATCAATTTGATGATGATACTGAGTTGTACGCCTGGTGCTTTGTCCAAAAAGACGATTTGATTTTGATACTGCTTTAATTTACGCCAGTTGTTGATCGAGTCTTGTTTTGTTCCTTCTAGACTGACAATCAACACTTGGTCTGTTGGTTTAGCAAGGCGCAGCAAATCTAACGTTAGGGTTTCTAATCCGCCGGGAGCGAGGTGCTGAACAACGTGTATGATCTTTTTACCATGCTTCGTTAAATGCGTATTCATAATTTGGACCCTGCCTTTATAAATCTTGTTTCGCCTTTCTGACATTTGTCTTGAAGTTACTTCTTTAAAACGTTTAGCTTTACAATGAGATTGCAGGAGTTGTGCCAATTAAATAGTTTTTACATTTCAGTGGCTTATAGCGAATGGTTCGAGGGCGGTTTTCGTTTCTCAAAATGGGAATCAAAACAAAATACGATTGATTGGCAGTTTGAATAATAGGGCTCGGGGAAACCTCAAGCGGCGTTAGAACTTGGGTCTTCAGACAAACAAAACGCCAAGCGAATGTTGGCGTTTAGTGCTAGGAAGCAAAAAAGACAAGAAGAAGCTAAGAAGCTACGAGGCTAGCAAGTTTAAAATACCTTTGAGGCTGACTAGCCCATTTTAGGTATCACCGTTATCACAGGGACACCTAAGATCTCTTCGATTTCGTCTTTACGTTTGATTGAAGAGTCAAACAGCTCGAACAATACCGCCAGACCAATGCCCAATCCGATGCCCGCAACAAATCCAGCCAGAATAAAGATAAAAGTCGGCATGTTAGATTTCATGCTAGGCGTGAAAGGCAAATCGATAATCTTCACACGTTTGTTTTGCTCGAATACACCAAGCGAACCCGTTAGCTGAGCCATTTCATAACGCTCTGTCAGTTCATCATATAGTTGACGCTTGATTTCAACTTGACGTTTAAGGCGGTACATCTCTTTGGCATTTTCACCGAAGTTATTCGCCTTGTGTTCTAATTCGAAAATCATAGTACGAAGGCTTTTGGTCTCTTCAGTTAAAGACTCAAAGCGAGCACGAACCAGTTGTAGGCTGTGTAATTGAGTGACCAGAAGAGGTTGGGTATCAGAAAGCTTGTTTAGTGTCGTGCTACTTGCGATGTCCCAAAGCTGGTCGCTGTTCATCGTTGGCTGGGTTACCTCGAGCAAACTTTTTCGCTCATTTTCAAGCCTGTCTAATTCACGGACTTTAGCTTGTACGGCACTGTGTTTATTTGTGTATTTGGCTTGCAGCAGAGTCAGCTCACTGCGAATGTCGATGATCTGGTCTTCGATTCGACCTATCACGGGATTTGTTTTAGAAAGTTGTTGGTCGATTGACCCTAAACTTTTTTCAACACCCGATAATTCCGCCTCTTTTTCCGCCAGTGTTTGTTTGAGTGACGCTAAGCGATTCAAGCTTTGGCTTTGCACTTCTGGCGTCGATTGGACGTTTTCGTTCATGTATGCGGCTAGCGCTTCTTCTGCCTCTTCAAGTTCCGCACTACGTTTGTCTATATGGATTTTCAAAAAATTACTTGAGTCCTCAATTGACGAACGTTCCGGCGCGAGCAGCTGTTCAATAAAATGTTCACTCACCGCTCGAAGCGTTTGTTCCATTCCATTTGGAGTGTTCGACGTTAAACTAATTTTAAGAAAATCTTTTCCAAGCTGTGTCACTGATAAACGCTGAGACAGATCAGTGATAATTTCTTGTTTCTCAATTTCAGACATATTTGGTGTGGTCAGTTCAAGCTCTTCCGCTACAGAGTAAAGAACATGTCGACTGTGAAGCAATGTTCTCAATGCGTTAAGTCGATCTTTTAGCATGGTAGAAACGGCGATGTCTTCCAAGAATGGATTCATCTTGGCCGTTTCTTGAATCAACATACTGGTATGCGCGTCATATTTAGTTGGAGCCAACTTACTCACACCAAAGCCTACAAATGGCAAAATAAGCATTGGCAGAACGATAACGTAGCGTTGGCGCCACATCGCATTTAGGATGACTAGTAAGCGCAACTTAAGATTATTCATAATAGCTCCAACATCCAATGTACGAAGTTACCACGGTTCTGCCAGCTCTCTTGTTCGACGACAGAGATAGGTGAGTTGCTTAGCTGGCGTGCATGATCAAGCGCCCAAATCATTTGGTTCGCGCTGCCAACCGTGGTTACGTGCTCTTGATATGGAACCAAAGCAGGGAACGGTGTTGTGATAATTGGTGTGCCAGCCGCAAGGTATTCCATTAGTTTGAGTGGGCTACACGCTCGGATCTGCTCGTTATCAACAAACGGCAACAAGCTAACATCCCAGTGTTGAGAATAACTTGGTAGCGTGTTGTGTGGACGAGGGCCAAGGTAATGTACGTTACTCAACTTAGGCAGCATGAGCGTATCAAGCTCGTTTGGACCAATGAAAACAAAATCCCATTCCGGCATCGCATTCGCAACATGATCAATCATTTCATAATCAAGCCACTTAGAAAGGCTGCCATAAAAACCAGCAATAGGGCGGTGGTTGCTTGGTAAATCTTTTGCTCTTGGTGCGGGTGTAGAAAATAGCCCGACATCGACACCATGTGGTAAGAGCTGAGCTTTCTTGCTAGGGAATTTGTCTATCAATTTTTCACTAGCAGCGAAGATCAAATCTGATTTTTCAATGAGTTCTAATTCATGCTTTGCGACTGTCTTGTGGTCTACGCCCGCAAGTGCACTAAAGTCGTCCCCACAGTAATAAACAACCGCTGACTCGCCTAAGTGTCCGCACAAATCAACAGCGGTCGGAAGAGAAGTCCATAGGATAGGCGTGTTAAGATTAAGCTCTGCAATCATTGGTTTTAGTTGATGCAACATCATTTGCTGAGCCAACTTTCTACAAAATTGAGAAGCAGGCGCAGGGATTGTCTTTAAGTTAACGATAGTAATGTTGTCGTTTCCCTCAGAGTCGAGCATGTTTTGAGTAACGGCTTTGGTTTTGCCAAACAATTTGTTGAACGCTCGGGTGGCATCTTTAGCGGACAGCTTCGGTTGTCTTAGGCCAATAGAGTTGACCCATAAGACTTTGTGTTGCTTAGCAAGGTGACGCACTAAATGTTGAGTTGATGACGGTAGGCCGCCAAAGTCTTCACCAAATACGATTAAATCACGCATGGTCACCTCCATGAGTCTCTAATGAATCGAATACATCGGATTCAGTCACTTCAACGGATTTAATCTGTCCGACTACTCGAGCTGGGTTACCACCTGCGATTGCGAAGGCCGGGATATTCTTTGTTACTACGCTGCCTGCGGCTATAACGGCACCTTCGCCGATAGTTACGCCGCCTTTAACCGTCACATTCGTGCCTAGCCAAACATCGGGTTCAAGAATGATGTCGCCGATTTGCTGAGGGTCATCACCTTCACCTTGCGCTCGACGTTTTGCATCTAGCGGGTGACCAGAGTATCCAAATAGAAACGCGCCGCCAGCGATTCGTACGTTGTCAGAGATAACCACTTTACCGCCAACAGCGATAGTCGACTGCCAACCGATGTCGACGTTGTTGCCAATCGACAATAGTGGGTGTTCCAAGCCTTCAAGTGGCTGAGTACAACCAGAGAATGTCGTGTGGCCAGAGATACGGCAGTTGTCGCCAATCGTAATTTGTACCGGACCGCTGACGAAAGGCAGACCACCATACAAATACAGGCGCTTGCCACATTGAGCCACACGACCTTTGAAAGCCGGTGTCCAGTAGAAGAATCTCGTCAAGCCAGAAACCAAATTCACCACTAGCTTGTGCGCTTGATAGAGGCAACGATTAAGTATTTGAGGGGTAGGTAGCTCTGCGCTTCTGATGTCTTTCAAAATGAAAAACACATTTCTAATTCGAGAATTAGGATGAAACTTAAGCCAATGTTTGAATTGATGTATAGATACTGACGTCATAATGAAACTCCTCTATCTTGTTATATAGAAGTACTTTCATATACTGTGCCATTTAATAAATATAATGTTTTCAATGGGTTAAAGTGTGGGTTTTAGGTTTTCTCATTTTGACAGGCAGTTTGAGATACGTTAGAGACGCAAACTGTGAGCGCTGCGAGGATATAAATCGGCCAGTTGAAGCCTTGAGTCAAAAATGTACCCGACACGATTGTTCCAATCAGGCCTGCATAGATCGCATACGCGACCGCATTTAGTTCAGGTGCGATTTCTGTGGTTGAGTTTTTTAATCTGGTGAGTGTGGATCGGGAGGTTTTGATCAAAGAAACGATAAGGCAGACAAAAATGATCAGACCAATAAAGCCTGTTTCTGCTAACACACCAAACCAGGTACTGTGAACGGCGTGATTCAGTCCGTCCCAGTGCGAACTATAAAAGAAGTAGTTCGAGAAGAAGTTGTTCAACCCTACGCCGGTCAGTGGGTTCTCAACTGCCATTTTTACTGCCGCTTCCCAAGCATAGATTCGCCCCATTGCAGATTCATCGATGCCTTGTTCAGCTGCACCACCAGAAGACCTGTCTGAGATCCCAGCAACCAAGTAGAGCACGACGGCCGCGACAGTTCCTACGGAGATTAAGAGGACTTTAGAGCGCACTAGCTTCCACGCAAAAATACCAATCACCGCAATACAACCCAGTAATCCGCCACGGCTTTGAGTGGCAATAATGGCGGCAAGCAGTAACAGACAAACTAAGGCACTGATTAAACGCTTGGATCGTGAGATGCCAGTCGTGGTGGCTTGGCTTATTGTAAAGGCGAGTGGGAACATCAGTACCAGTGCTAGGTCGTTCGGGTCACCTAACATAGAGCCAAAATCGCGGCCAATAGTCACGCGTGAGCCCTCGACAAGCCCAATACCATTTACTGAGTTGTACACGGCAATAAAACTGACTAAAGCGCCTGCGTAGATAATCGTCATCGCGGTTTTTGCAAGATTTTCCGTGGTGTTTACTAACCAAGTAATCGCCAGCGTCATGACGATTATTTTCCAATAAACACCTTTGAATTCTGCAAATGCTATGGGCCTGTTAGACGCGAAGATAATACCAATGAAAACCAATACCCAAAATATGGCGAGCCAATTTAAACAAGGGTGCCAGAAGATTTTTAGCTCTTTACTGATTAGTGCATGCCAGAGTAAAGCTGACAGGGCACCTAATGAAAGCATCAGCGGTATTTTTAACGAATAGAGTTGAGGTATGGCTTCGTGAATTCGGAAAAATGAAAAGACAACGAACAGTAGAACTAGCCAGAATGTCTTGTTTAACACGAATAACCCAGCTAATGGCACAAGAGCGAGCGCTACAATAACAGCAGGGTGAGGCACAAAGTACCAAACAATACCAAGCCCAACACACAAGGTGCTGATAGTGATGATGACTGGCAATCTATTGGCTTCAGGGGTGAGCATTGTAATCTCTATTGCTGAGTAAACTATTCATGGCAGCTCTCTATCGTTATACATTTGAAAGTCGTATCTAATGCGTGATGTTAAAGGTTGCAAAGCGAGTGCCAGTTATGCATCTCAGTTAACTAACTGATTTAATGATGGATTATTGAGTAATACTATAATCTTAAGTTGAGATTTGTCATTTTGAGAATCAGTATAAAACTGACTAGAACGGCTAAATTATCAAGCTAAAATAACCAGTTATCTACTAAGGCTAGGATTAACGATCGAGTTGGTAGATTTCCAACAACTTCGGGACAACAGCTTGTGGCGAATATTGGTTTTTGACGGTTTTTATCGCGTTACTTCTGAGAAAGTCACGTTGTTCAATCGACAATGATATCCACAAAGATAAAAACTGTTCTAGTTCAGCTTCTGAATTGGCGAGGTAGCCGTTAACTTGGTGCTCGATGAGTTTAGGCAAGTTACCAACTGAGGTGGCGAGGACAGGAATGCCGCGAATCATGGCTTCTAATGCCGCCATAGGTAAGCCTTCAAAGCGGGAAGGGATGATTAACAAATCGATTTGGCTCCAGACGTCGTCCATATTGGTCTGATGCCCATGAAAGGTAACATTATCAGGCTGCGATTTAACTAACGCTTCCATTTCTGGCCCGTCACCAAAAAGCTCAAACCGAACATCAGGAAACGGTTTGGCTAATGCGACAAATCGATCTGGCGCTTTTTCGTGGCTTAATCGTCCCACAAAGCCAACATGGAATGGGCTTGATGAAGGGGACTTTGTTAATCCGGTAGGGACTTTAACAAAGTTATTCAATTGATGGGTTTTACTCGGCACTTTCGCTTTAATCTTCTCACTGACCACGAGCGACTGATCAGAAAGAAAGCTGCTGTAACGGTCGAGCCAGTCATAAAGCCATACTTTGCCTGTTGGGGTTTCACCGGCATGATAAGTGGTGATTTGTTTGGTGTTGTTAAAACGAGGTGGGAGCTTTATTAGTTTGCTGACCAAACTGGCTTTGTAACCATGAGCATGGATAAGCCTTGGCTCATAATGATGAGCTGCACGTTTAAGCTGTGTCGCGCTATTGCCGCTTGAACCTGCAGAGTATGAGGCTAAATCGGAGAGGTAACTATAAGGGATGTTCAGCGCATTCAACTTTTCAACGATGATCGCTTCAGGATTAAACTTAGTCAAAAGAACGATTCGAATAGCCTCTGAATACTGGGCGCTTTCAGATATCAGCCCTTGTGCTAACTCTAAAACATGCGTTTCTATGCCTCCAAAAGTTTGGCTGTCGATCAACAGCCAAATCTCGTGAAGGTTTACGTTGAGTACACCTTGGCTAGGCTTGATTGTACTCATCTTCCGATTCCCAAGCCTGTTTCTTACGATAAACAGTAGAAGGGCTAAGTTCTAACAGCACGGCAGCGTTTAACACATTCCCATCGCAATGATTGATGGCATGTTGAATAGCTTCGCGCTCTATTTGCCACATTGGACGAATAGCACCTTCGCTTGTTGTAAATGCGGGCGTCATCGGATCGTTGTTAGCGGGGACAACTGAGGATTGCTCCAACTCTTCCGGTGTAATAGGTGGCAACTTAGTTTCTGGTGCTTCCACAACAGCAGCTTGGGGCGCAGCTACTCGAATAGGTGTCACTGATTTCGTGGCTGTAGCTACGTCTACTTTATTAATCGGAGGCGGTAACATGTCTTTAGTCACGCTCGTTTCATTGTTCAACACCACGATGTTACGGATGATGTTTTGCAACTGACGTACGTTGCCTGGCCACGCATAACGTTTAAGTAGATTCTGCGTTTCTTTGTCTATTGATTTGAACTTCTTCTTGTCTTGCTTCGCGTACAGCTTCAAGAAGTGATTAGACAGGGTGACAATGTCACTTCCTCGTTCACGAAGCGGTGGCATCTCGATAGGCACAACGTGAACACGATAGTAAAGGTCTTCTCTAAAGCGTCCTTCTTCTACCTCAACCAGTGGATCGCGGTTGGTCGCACAGATAATTCTGACATCCACTTTAATCTCGCGGTTGCCACCGAGTGGGGTAAACGTACCAGTTTGCAAAAATCGTAGGAGCTTCTTCTGCATCTCCAGTTCCATTTCACAAAGCTCATCGAGAAATAGGGTGCCACCATGCGCTTGCATTGCGGCACCTTTACGGTCGGTTGTCGCACCGGTAAATGCCCCTTTAACGTGACCGAAGATTTCACTTTCCATTAGGTCTCGAGGGATAGCACCACAGTTAATAGCCACGAAGGGCTTACCGTTACGCTGGCTCTCTTGGTGGATCGCTTCAGCACACACTTCTTTACCCGTACCACTTTCACCGTTAATAAACACGCTGGCGGTGGTTGGTGCTACCGAATCGATAATCTTGTAAACCGCTTGCATGGGAAGGCAAGAGCCGATGAAATTATGAAAGCGGTCACGATCGAACTTGCTTTGCATGTTATCGACAAGGTTTTCGAGTTTCGCTCTTTTTAGATGTAAGCGAACAGAAGTCTTGAGTCGATCGGCTTGAATGGGTTTCTCTAAGAAGTCTTCCGCACCGCGCTGGATAAGGTCAACAGCAATGTTTACTGAGCCATGTGCCGTCGCGATAATGACGGCGGTTGGTATTTCGTTCGTACTAATCCAATCTAAGACTTCTTCCCCTGGCATGTCGGGCAACTTAAGGTCAAGAATAACAAGCTGTGGAGAGTGCCTTTCAATGAAGGTCTTAGCTTCCGCGCCGGTTTCGACGTGGAAGATATCGTAGGGCTCGTCCTTTACGTACTGCTTGTAGAGTACGGCGAGTGAGGTGGAGTCTTCAACTAACAATACCTTAGGGCGCATTGTGTATTCCTTTTGAAACTTTATCCTAACCAATCAATAACATAGTGATATAAAACCATCAATACGAGTCTTGTGTATTTGTTATCTACCGCATGCAATCTTTTAAGGCGCGGTGTGTAGAATTTCCCGCATTGCTACTCATACTAGTTCGCATCTTTATGGGGACTATATTAATAACGACTATGTTGAGTTTTTATCTGATGCTATATGAACATCCAAAGTTAACTGAAGCCTGCCTGTTTCCTGTCAAGCAAGGCTTTGATTGAACGCTCTGCGAGTTCTAGTAATTCGTCAACTTGCAGAAATGCCGCATCGTGACTCTGTTCTAGACACTGCTTCTCTAAAGCGCGAGCTAACTCACCCAAAGGGCGATTACCTAATGAGAGTGCGGTGCTGCCAAGAGTATGAACCTCAAACTCAAGTGTTTGAGCGTCGTGCTGAGCGACAGCCTCTTTTATGGCGACCAAGCGTGTTTGTGATTCTTCGACATAATGGTCGATCAAGATCGGGATAATATCCGCACTTGTATCTCGAATCATTTGCTCTAGAACGCTTTCATCAACAAGCTCGCTAACTTCTTGTGAGTTTAGATGTGCAGCTGTGTCTGACGCTAAAGTGGAATTCATCAAACTAAGTCCTTTTGTTGAGCGTAATATCCGTGAGTACTATTAAGTTCTAGTCATTTTCTAGAATAATTTCAACTGCTTGCCTTATAAACAAAGCAATTAATTGCCTTCTCGCCCGAATTGCCACTATGTTTGTGACAAACCTAACGAACTGATTTAAATTTGTTTTCTCTTATGAAATATAAACTTAGGCACCTATTAGCCTGGGTACTTATACGCTTAAAGGGAAGAGTGCAGGACAAAGCGAGGCCGATACACATAAAAAAGACCACTGCAGTTACTAACAACAGTGGTCTTAGAGCAGGTTAAGTCGTTTAGGCTAATCTAAATAGCTATATAACCAAAATAGCTATAACCCAAATAGCGATAATTTAAACAGCCGTGCTTTAAATATCGAAAAGTAGAACTACGAAGCTTTATCAATCTTTGGCTTTGGGTCGGCTTCTACTTCTTCCTCGCTACTTTCGGAGAAGATATCAGCAACAGCGCTTCTCTCTAGTTCACCTTTTAGGTTACCGTCCTCATCAACAACCGGAAGAGAATAGTCACAAGACATTGTGTCTGGTAGCACTTCTTCAATCACCGCATCAGGCAAAATGGCTGGAACTTCTTCGTATATCTCTTCACTGAAGTCATGCACCGATGAATCTTCAACTGCATCCTGTAGGCTCTCTTGTGTGACTAGACCTTGATAGCCTTCATCCGTTACGTGATAAGCGTAGTCATTTTTCAGCATCTTCATTTGTGCCAAGGCACCTTCAATCGTTTCAGATGTGATTCGATAGAGAGGGGGCTGCATAACGGTTTCAACGGTCAATGCACGAGCACGGTTTACGTCTTTAACGAATGCCTCTACATAGTCATCGGCTGGATTCAGCAGAATCTCATGTGGCGTACCTTGTTGTACCAACTCGCCATCTTTCAAAATTGCGATTCGATCGCCGAGACGAAGTGCTTCATCCAAATCGTGGGTGATGAAAACAATCGTCTTATGAAGCTTCTCTTGCAGTTCAATGAGTTGATCTTGCATTTCACTTCGAATCAAAGGATCGAGCGCTGAAAACGCTTCATCCATTAATAAGATTTCAGCATTAGTACACAGAGCTCGAGAAAGACCAACACGTTGTTGTTGACCGCCAGAAAGCTGGGCAGGGTACTGCTTGCCGTAACCTTTCAACCCCACCGTTTCTAACCACTCATTGGCTTTCGCTAAACGGTCTTCTTTTTTGATACCTTGTACTTCCAACCCGTACGCAACGTTTTCTACCACGGTGCGATGAGGCATTAAGCCAAAGCGTTGGAATACCATCGACATTTTATGACGACGGAACTCTTCTAATTGCTTGGTATTGAGGCTCATCACATCGATGCCTTCAACCATGATTTTACCTTGAGTCGGATCTATCAAACGGTTGAAGTGGCGAATCAGCGTCGATTTACCCGAGCCAGAAAGCCCCATGATAACGAAGATTTCGCCACGGTTAATCTCAAGGTTAATCTCTTTCAAACCAACGGTATGACCCGTGTCAGCAAGAATCTGGTCTTTGTGTTCGCCGTTCTGAACTCGGTTCATAACAGACATCGGTTTCGGTCCAAACACTTTGTATAGGCCACTAATCTCAATCAATGGTTTAGTCATGCTTGAGTCCTCCTAAATGCGCATTGGTTCTTCTTGCGTACGCCTGCGAAGCGCGGTCAAAAAGGATTGCTAGGGCAACAATGGCGAAACCATTCATCAAGCCTAATGTGAAGTATTGGTTGGTAATAGATTTAAGAACCGGTTGTCCTAGGCCTTTAACACCAATCATTGATGCGATAACAACCATAGACAGTGCCATCATGATGGTTTGGTTGATACCCGCCATGATCGTTGGCATCGCTAACGGTAGTTGAACACCCCATAAGCGTTGCTTTTTGCTCGCACCAAAAGCGGTAGCCGCTTCCAATACTTCTTTGTCGACTAAGCGTATGCCTAGATTGGTTAAACGAATCACAGGTGGAATCGCGTAGATAACCACGGCGATTAGCCCTGGAATCTTACCGATGCCGAGTAGCATCACTACTGGGATCAAGTAAACGAATGCCGGCATGGTTTGCATGATATCAAGCATCGGCGTAACGATAGATTGCGCTCGATTCGAGCGAGCCATCGCAATGCCAATCGGAATGCCTAAGAATATCGAAACCAAGGTACACACAGTGATGATACTGAGCGTACGCATGGTGTCTTCCCACATACCAAAGTAACCAATAAGGAGCAGGGAAACGACACAACCTAAAGCCAGTTTCCAAGAACGACTCGCGGCGTAGACAAGGCTTGTACAAACAGCGAGGACTATAATCCAAGGGGTTGAGATAAGAAGTTTTTCAAACCAAACTAGGAATGAAAGAAGAGGGTCAAATAGAGATTCAATCATTTCACCGTATTCACGAGAGAATTCACGGTATGCGCCATCCAGCGTCTTTTTTATGGTTCGTAAATCAGCGCGTTCCATCTCTGGAAAGGTTGATAACCAATTGGTGTCAGCCATTTTATATCCTTATAGTTCGGAGCCACTTGTTCATACGATGAGGTAATCGCCTATGAAAAGGGCTCCGAATCATGAATAACATCAAGTATAGCGACGTTATTTCCGTATTATTGTTGAAGCGTAATTACTTGTTGTTAAACCAAGCTTTTACAGTTCGGCTTCAACTTTCTTAGCCACTTCTTGAGAAACCCATGGGTGCCATACTTCTGGGAATTCACTCAAGAAATGCAGACTTGCTTCTTCACCATCGGCTTGGTTGTCTTCCATCCAAGCAAGCAGCGAGTTCATTTTGTCGTTTGTGAAACCACGTTTAGTGAAGTAGTCATAAGCTTCAGGTGCACGTGACGCAAAACTCTCAGTGGTGATAGTGTGAACGGGTGAAGGCGGGTACATGGTCGCTTTTGGCGATTCACAGTCTTCTTTGGTGGTACAGTTAAGGAACTCTTCCTCATTAACGCCGCTGCCAAAGTCGACTTTAACCATGTCGTATTTTCCTAGAACAGCGGTTGGTGCCCAGTAGTAACCAAACCAAGCTTCTTCGCGCTCATAAGCTTTTGCGATAGAGCCAGATAAGCCGGCACTCGAGCCTGGATCAACAATCGTGAAACCACTGTCTTCCAGCTCAAGAGCGTTAAACAAGTTTCCGGCACTGATCTGACAGTTCCAGCCTGCTGGGCAACTGTAAAATGCTGATGTATCTGGGTCTTCAGGGTGCTTAAATAAGCTAGCGTTTTTACGTACACCTTCGATGGTTGCCATCTCTGGGTATTGTTTAACTAAGTAAGCTGGAACCCAAAAGCCTTCTTCACCGCCATTCACAAGTGCTTTACCTGCATAGCGAAGACGTTTTTCTTGGACACCCTTGTCCAATGCGTCTTTTAAGCTGTTGCTCCAAAGTTCAGGTGCAACATCAGGCTGGCCTTTTTCAATCATGGATGTGCCTGTTGGCATGGTGTCGCCAGGGATAAGTTCGGCATCACACCCATAACCATGTTCTAGGATGAATTGGTCGATATTGGCGATCAGTGTTGCAGAGTTCCAGTTCATATCTGCGATTGTTACGCTGCCACATTCTCCAGCGTTAGCATTACCGCTGGCTGCTGCTACTAACAAAAATACGGAGCTTAACTTGTATTTCATATTGAGTTTCCTTTCTCTTTAATAATACAACTAAGGTAACCAAGGTAAATTGATTATCTAAATTGCTCGATGGTGATCCTTTCCGTGTATTTGAACCATTTGAGCAGAAGGAGGGATGGGTGAAGTTTGAATAGATAAATGTGCAAAGTCAGTGAAGTGTGATTTGCCAATTCATCCACTGTGTTTCAACAGCCATCGGATAACTTTGTCAAACTATTACAAATTCGTCAAAAACCACCTCTATTTATAATCTTAGGGAATAATCGTACGAATTCCATCTTTGATGCGATTTACATGGCACTTTAACCGTCTGTGTCACATTACCGATAAAGTTAGGCATGGGCGGTTGATTCTTGAAGGGTTTTAAAGGTGGTAAGACCACGCTCGAAGTGTGTGAAATGCGTTGAGTGGTTTTTAAAATCGTATTTTTAACAATAATTTCGCCAAAAACACCCAACTTGGTTTTGGGGTGTTTGGGCGTAAAGTCCAATAGGCACGGTGGCTGTCAGGATTTACTGATAGCCATACAGTTGCACAAGAAAGCTATAGTTGTACAAAAAAGCTATCGTGGCGCAGAAAAGTTACATCGGTAGGTTTAAAAACTCATTTTGGTAAAGCTTATTGGCCAAGCTATCGCGAAGTTTAGTTGGAAGGAATTTCATGCGATTGATTTGTCTTACCAACTCTTGTGCAAAGCTAGGTGTTTGTTTCATGTTCATCACACAACCCATAAGATTGATACTCTGCGCATCAAGCAGCTTTTTCGCTTGTTCTAGGTGGTGAGTTGACGTTTCACCATAGGCGACAACCATCAATGTGCTGTCACAGGCACTCGCAACAGACTGTGCGGGGATATTCCCTTTGTTAATATTGAGAAGCGGTGAGGTATCAATGATGACTCGATCGTATTTCTCTAACCATTTGTTCACCACTTTTTGTAATGTAGTCGGATCTTTATAAGCCAATTGCGTTGATGCGATTTGTGGAGCAGGGACACCGATAAACGTACGATGAGACTCGACATGTTCAATTAACTGTCCCTGTTGATTGTCTTCCAACATGTTCAAATCTTTAAAAGCAGGATTGTATAAGTTGAGGTCAACATAAAGCGTAGAATGACCAGCAAGGAGAAAACGTTCTGCTAATGCAGTTGCAATAGAGGTTACCCCGTCACCTGAATGACAGGCAGTCACGCAAATCGATTTCTGTCCGTTAAGTTCAGAAGCTAGATACAGTTGTTCTACTTCTGCTTGGATTGCTGAAATAGTCATTATAAAGCTCCTATTAAGACGATCATTGTTGTTAGACGTAGTATGTCTTCTAGACCTACACGAGCTTTTTCCATAAAGCTCTCTCGGCGATCTGGGATGTAGATAGTGTCACCAGCGCGCAGTACTGGTAGGTTATAAATGTTGGCTGTTTTGCTGAATTCAACAAGGTCGAAGGTACGAGCTTGACCTTGGCAACAAGACATATTCACAATGGTAATTTTCTCTACGTAAGCGTTATCAGTAGGGCCCGCCGCCTCTGCCAATATATCTAAAATGGTCATGTTGTCGTTGAACACATAACGTCCTGGGTTGTTAATCGCGCCAAGTACACGAACGGTTTCTTCTTTCGGTGTATCTAACCAGTTTTTACCTTTCTCTGGGATATAAATAGTGTCACCTGTGGTTACATTTGGCAGTAACGATTCGTCACCGGTTTCGAAGTACAACGATAAATTGAGTTTGCTTACTTTAGAGTAGGTTTTATCACGGTGAGTCACACGCACGTTGTGTATATCGGCATCCTTAGTAGGCCCGTCAGCTGCAGACAAAATGTCAAGAAAGTGCATGTCTTTGGTGAAGCGGTAACGACCCGGTGCATTCACTTGTCCAAAAATGTAGATCGAAGCATCAGAGCTTTGACGTACCCATTGAGATTTATTGTCTGACGGATCTTGTGGCAAGTCGTGGACACGGACGATAGAGCCTGCACGAATTTGTGGCATCAGATCTCGTGGCGCACCATTTCTGATGAAATCATCAAGATTAAACACAACCAACTTTCTACCCGTCACGACTTCAATTTTCGATGTGTCAGCGCGTAGCGTGGGGCCGCCGACGTGTGCCAATAATCCCATGAAGTTCATTTCATCTGACCATTCTATACGACCAGGTCGATTCACCTCACCAATCACGTTAACTGCTCTGTCTGGTGCAATCTTTAACCAAGATTTCTCGTTCATGTCGGTTTTCTCAGGAACAAAGATCGCGTCACCGGCTTTAATATTCGGTGGGTTAGAGTTAGGCAAGCCTTCAGTGTAAGCCGCTAAATCGAATTTAAGTACTCGACCATCCGCTTTGATTACGCGTATTTGACGCGACTCTGCAAATCGAGTTGGGCCGCCAGCATTGGCAAGGATATCCATGAAGGTCGCGTCTCTCTTTCCTTCAAAAGCGCCAGGGGCAGCGACTTCACCCATAACGTAAACCATGTTTGCGCCGGATTTGATCTCTTCCTCTTGCTTCGGCACAAAAATCGTTGCACCTGGGCGTAAGATTGGAAGTAGGCTTTCGTCACCAGAATCCAAATAACGCTTAAGGTTGAACAGCGTAGGCGTATTATTTGAAATTACTCGGATTTGTTCAACACTGGCATAGCGAGTTACCCCGCCTGAACGCATTAATACGTCGACAAGGTCGGTATTCTCTTTGTAAGTGAACGAACCCGGCGCGTTAACCTCACCAAACACTTTAATCGAATTGCGAGAGTCAGCACTGTCACCTGAGTTAGCGAGCTTTGCTGCGTCAAACTCTTGCTCGATGTTACCGACTAATGGGGAAGCTGGAACGAATAATGAATCCAGTGATTGCAGAGTAGGTAGTGTTGATTCATCACCTGAATCAAGGAATCGTTTGTAGTTAAACTCTTTCTTGTCCGCACCTCGCTTAAGTATCAATTTGTCCAGTTGTGCGCCGGGACGTAATCCACCTGCTGCGTAGAGTGCCATTTGGATACTTGAGCCTAACGCCAGTGTGTATTCACCGGGTTGTTCTACATAACCTTGCACGTAGATGATAATTAGCTGCTCTTTTACATATACCGAAGCGTTTGAAAGATCTTTATAAGCGGTAGCCAGTGACTCTAAAACGACTTTGTTAAGTTGTTCACTGTTATAACCCGCAACAAATACGGCGCCCACTTCAGGGAGGGTAATGCGGCCACGTTTATCCACTTGGAACCCTTTGTTCAACGTACTTTCACCGGGTACGTTAACTTGGATAAGGTCACCGACTTGAACCGCGTCTGAAAACTCTTCGTTAGCATTTACGACACTCGTAAAGCTTAACGATAGGGTGATGATAAAAGCGATCAATGATTTCATAATCCACCTCCCATTTTCTCGGCATTTTTAGGGGAGATAACTTCAATACTCACTCGGCGGTTAGTTAAACGCGTACCGTCTGATTCGCCTTCAAAAAGAGGAACCGTTTCACCAACAGATACCGCTTTGATTCTCTGAACACCTAAGCCAAAAATCGTTAGGTAGCGTTCGACTTGTTTAGCACGTCCAAGTGCCAAGTCATCGTTATATTCTTCAGTACCCGTGGCATCAGCATGGCCGGTAACAACAAGGTCTAGAGATTTATGTTCTTTCAGTAGCGTCGTTGCCTCGGCAAGTCGTCCCATGTATTTGGGATTGACTTCAGTAGAGTTTTCCGCGAATTGGTTGTCAACATTAAGCAGGTCGTACAACTGTTCGATAACCGACAATTGCATTCTAAATTGGTTTTCATTTTTTGGTGGTTCACACCGTGCTTGTGACGTCACATAGTCCAGTTGGACTTCAAGTTCGTTTAAACGTTTTCTTTGAATGACTAGGTCGTTTGCCGCATCTAGAAGCAGGCCACCTTGTAGTTCGCGAGCGATACGATTTTGCTTCTCTATCGCTTGCACAACAGCAGCGGGGAAGCACCAACGGGCGCCTTCTTGAATCAAGGCATCAAGATGTAA
Source organism: Vibrio tasmaniensis 1F-187 (assembly GCF_000272405.2). Taxonomy (GTDB): domain Bacteria; phylum Pseudomonadota; class Gammaproteobacteria; order Enterobacterales; family Vibrionaceae; genus Vibrio; species Vibrio tasmaniensis_A. The sequence continues at coordinate 3,441 of NZ_AJZM02000042.1, read as the reverse complement.
TTTAGCCAGTTGCCAATCAAAACGTAATCCGTGTTCAGGACCAAGAGGCTCGTCTGGCATGACAGGAGAAAAGTCGGAATTTTGGTAATTAATAGAGTCATAACTTTCAGCCAAGCCGCCAGTGCCTTGTTCAGGGTAGCTAGTACAGCCACCTAGAACTAAAGCAGACAGAGAAAGGGCTATGTAGCTTTTCAGTATTTTCATGCCAACGTCCTATGTTTTTACTTTTTATTATTATGTTTTGTTACTTCTAGCTTAGTGGATCTTCATGAATTTGTAGGATTTTTTGAATTTACTGGGATAGCGTGGCCAATACGTAACAAGTTCATAATTTCAAGAGGTTGACCAGTCACATTTTCAAGTCGCATGTTGCGTTCGCGTTCAGTTAGGCGTTTGAACATGTAAACAATTGCGCCAACACCAGATGAATCTAAAAACTCAACTTGGCTGAAATCAACTTCGATTTCAGGGTGGCCATCATTTGAGATTACATCGTCAATATCGGTTTGAGCATCACGGCTACCTGCTGCATCTAAATCACCGAAGATAGAAAGAGTCAGTGTCGTTGTATTTAAATCAATCTTACGTAGTTCCATAGCGATATCTCCTTTTGAGTATGTATGGACAATTGCACTGAATGTGCCAACTTTTATATTTATATTTTTCAACAACTTAAATCGACTGCTAATATCTATCTCATATTGAGAAAGTTGGTTTCTCAATATGAGAACTAAAAATGGGTTAACATTTGAGACCCATAAGTCATTAATTATATGAATGAAATTGAAAGTTAAATAAGGTTGATGTGTGGGTCGCATCTTCTAGCAAAGGTTGTCTAGCTACGTGTCAGAACGCTTAGGATTAAAGGCGTTTGTTGACCACTACAGATATCAATACGGAGCAGATGATGAGATTAACTAAATTGGCGATAGCCACTCTATGGGCGTGTTCGCTTTCTTCTCATTCATCCTATTTACCGCCTGATCATCTGGTGCTCGCAAACACATACCAACAAGGCATTGATGTTTCTGAATACTGGAAGAGTGAAAAGCTTGATGGGATTCGTGCTCTTTGGGACGGACAACACCTTTATACTCGAAATGGGAATCGCATTTACTCACCGAAGTGGTTTACAAAAAACTTACCGAAGGTACACCTTGAAGGGGAGCTCTGGGCAGGAAGAGGAAAGTTCCACTTAGTCCAATCTACCGTCCTCGATCACACACCTAGTGATGTTGCGTGGCGCCAAATAGACTTGATGCTGTTTGATATGCCAGGGGCTACTGGCGATTATCAAAAGCGCTATTACAACATATTGCATTGGGTAAGTATGATTGGAGAACCTCATGTCAGCTACATCGAACATGTACCTATTCAAAATGAAGAAGCTCTGTTTTATCAATTAGACAATGTCGATGAACGTAATGGCGAAGGTTTGATGCTCAGAAAGATCACCAGTCGTTATCAAGCAGGTCGAAGCAATGACCTGTTAAAACTAAAAAGGCATCACGATGCCGAAGCCACAGTTATTGGCTACAAAGGCGGGACAGGGAAGTATAAAGGGATGATGGGTTCGATTTTGGTTCACACGGAAGAAGGGGTTGAGTTTTATATCGGAAGCGGGTTCAGTGATCAAATGAGACTTGCGCCGCCTGAGATCGGCAGCCGTATTACCTTTCGCTACAATGGCTTTACTCAAAATGGAAAACCCAAGTTTGCGCGCTTCGTTAGAGAGAAAAGTGAATATTAAGGCACATACTGCCGACTGATGCGAAATATCGCCCCGTAGACAGTCTCCGCACAAAAATATCTACACATAAAACAGTATTGATTAGACGAAAAAGAACCCTGAATATCAGAGCTCTTTTTGGTATTCAATATCAGGGATACCGGTTGAGTGAGTTATAACTCAGCGAGAGCTAAATTCTAACTGCACATCGTCGTCTTGTTTGTGCATCCAGTGCAGACGCATACCTAGCATAATAGCTGCTGACGTTAGACCGACAATGAACCCAACCCAGAAACCGTGCGCGCCCATAGGCTCAACAATCCAATCTTTCATTCCTAAAATGTAGCCAATAGGAAGACCAAGCAACCAGTAAGCAACGAAAGTAATGTTGAAGATCGAACGCATGTCTTTGTATCCACGCAAAGCCCCTGCAGCGATAACTTGGATTGCGTCAGTACATTGATAAACTGCAGCGAACAATAGTAATTGCATTGCAACAGTAATTACCGCCGTATTCTCTGTGTACAGTAACGAAACTTGCTCTCTGAATAGTACCGTCAATGTAGCTGTCATTAGGGCTGTGACTAAACCAACAATGATTCCCACGTGTGTCGCGATTTTCGCTCCTTCAGTGTTGTTTTCACCCAACTTATGACCAACACGAATACTCACGGCGGCACCGATACTCATTGGTATCATAAATATCAGTGACGAGAAGTTAATTGCAACCTGGTGTGCGGCGACAACCAAAGACCCAAGAGGGGCAACCAACAGAGAAACAACAGCGAATAGCGTCACCTCAAAGAAGATAGCAGCAGCAACTGGAAAGCCCAGTTTAAACAAACGAATTTGTGCTTTGAGCTGAGGTTTGTGGAACGTACCGAAGATATTGATTTTAGCCAAACGCTTTGATGTTAAAACGTAAGCGAACAGCAGAGCAAACATCACCCAATATACGATAGCCGTTGCAACTCCACAGCCAACACCACCTAGAGCGGGAGCGCCAAGCTTTCCGTATACGAACATCCAGTTAAGCGGGATGTTTAATAGCAAGCCAATAAAACCAATCACCATTGCAGGCTTAGTTAAAGACATACCATCTGTAAAGCTTCTCAATGTTTGGAACAACAAAAATGCAGGGACAGCAAACATCACCGCATTCATATAACCGATGGTTTTTTCTGCCATGAGTTGTTCTATGTCCATCCACTCCAATATCAGTTGTGTCTGAAAAAGTACGCCAATGATTGGAAGGGAGATGACAAGCGCTAAAAACGCACCTTGTTGAATCTCAAATGGAATTTTTACTTGTCTACCAGAACCATGAAGTTGTGCAACGACAGGAACCAACGCCATCAACAGACCCACACCAAATAAGATTGATGGTAACCAGATACTTGCTGCAATCGAAACCGCCGCCATATCGATAGCACTTACACCACCGGCCATTACGGTATCGACAAAACCCATTCCAGTTTGTGCAACAGATGCGATCAATACTGGGGTCGCAAGTTTGATTAGATTCGAGGATTCTTCTTTGTAACGATGCACAAACAACTCCAAATAAGAGGGAAAATTAGAATAATAGTGTAGGAAAGGACATTCTGAAGGAATCAGAGACAATGATCTTAAGCTTCCACTGGACGAATCATAAAGAAATGTCACAATAACTGCTATGAAAAACTGTTATTAGGGCGTGTTGATCTTTCGAG
>NZ_AJZM02000041.1 GCF_000272405.2 Vibrio tasmaniensis 1F-187 | reverse complement strand
GTATCCGCCCCATGAACCCACGGGGCGACTTGTCAGTGTTTGAAGTTCCAAGGCAGGAGTGCGTCGATATCAGGCTCAGCTTTCGCCAGCTCTTTCATGCACTTGACCATGTAGTCGTAGAGGATAAGACCGTTGGCTTTCGCGGTCTCGATGATGCTGTAAAGCATCGCGCTCGCATCAGCACCGTTTGGTGTGTTAGAGAACAGCCAGTTCTTCCTGCCAATGACCAGTGGTTTAATTGCGCGTTCAGCGCGATTATTATCAATAGATAAGTGACCATCGTCGATATAACGAATAAGCTTTGACCACTGCCCAAGCGTATATTTTATCGCTTTGCCTAGTGGGCTAGAGCCAATCACCTTCTGGGTCGTCATCCATTGGTAAAGCTCATCCAGTATCGGCTTGGCAAGCGCTTGACGCTCTGCTTTTCGCTCTTGGGCAGGCGCACCTTTTAAGCGTGATTCTATCCCGTAGAGTTTTTGGATTTTAGCCAGCGCCTTATCAGCCTTGCCTGATTTACCTTTCCCTTGAAGCTTCTTCGCATCCATGAACTTGCGACGAGCATGCGCTAAGCACCCTACATTGGTGACGTGATGCAGACCATCATAAGCCGCGTAGCCATCGGTTTGTAGATAACCGTTGTAGTCACCTAAAAAGTCCACGGGACACGCCCTCGCGCGACTGTTTTGATAGTTGTACAAGGCAATATTTTTCACATTCGGCAGTGCCGATTCGGGTGAGTCAGCGCCTGAGCAGTAGAGCCACATATAACACTTCTTCTCTTCTTTGAGCACATTGAGCGGCGTTTCATCCGCCTGAACCACCACTTGTTGAAGCAGGTTCTCCTTCAAGGCCGCATACAGCGGGGCGAACTTCTCACTGACTTGGATAACCCACCTTGCCATGGTGGTGCGTGATAGCTCGATACCCGACTGGGTAAACAGCGATTCTTGGCGATAAAGTGGCATCGCGTATTGGTATTTGCCAAGAATGATGTTGGTCAGCAAGCTTTCTGTGGCGAAGCTTTTAGGGATGAGACTCTGAGGGGATGGCTTCTGAACGATACGGCTGCTGTCATCTGTTTTCTCGCACTGGCGGCAAGCGTACTTAGGACGAACATATTCCAACACTTTGAGTACCGCTGGCGTGAACTCTAGCTTCTCGCTGCGGTCTTCCCCGATTTTATGCAGGCTATGATTGCAGCAAGCGCACTGCTTTTCATGGTCGTCTACATCAAGTTCGATAACCTCACGAGGCAAGGTCTTAGGCAGAGGTTTACGTTTACCGCGCTTTTTCGTTGTGGTCGTGGTTGTCACCTCAACCTCGTCTTCTTTAACGGCTTCACATTCCGCTTCGTTGAAGAGGTCACCTTGTGATTCATCGTAAGGCTTTAATGCCTCCGAGCGTTTCGCGAACTGACGGTCGAAGGCGAGTTTGAGTTGTTCAAGCAGCGATTGGCGCTCTTGTTTCCACTCATTTCTCTCCGACATCAGAGCAGCTACCATCGCTTGTAGCTCGGCAACATCTTGGCTTTCTGGGTTGATATTTGGCGTCTTTTTCATAGCATTGATTATACTAAAATCGTGCCGTTAACGCTTGGAGAATAAGGCTTTATTCTCGATTAACTCATTGTAAAATCGTTTATTTTGATGGGTTCGTGGCCGATAATTGTGAAGCCTGAAAGCAGTCTGTCAAGCTCAAATTGAGTGAGGGTAAACACCTGATTTTTCTCTTTTGAAGGCCACTTATACTTGGCTTTTTCAAGGCGTTTATACCAGAGGGCGAAGCCTGTTTTATCCCAGTACAACACTTTAATCTTATCGCGCTGTTTATTGGTAAACAGGAACAGCGCACCGCTGCCAAGAGGCAAGTCAGTATCATTTTCGATAATCGCTGCAAGGCCGTTGATGGACTTTCTAAAATCGACGCTTTCACGATAAAGGTAAATGTCTGGAGCGCTGAGCATACCTTTCATGACAACGCTCCAATGAGTTCAGCAAGATAGGTGGCTGGCGTGCCTTGAGGAATGCTCAGCTCCACATCATTGATGAGAAGTGTCATGTTCGCCGTAGCTATCTGGGCCTGATACTTGGTTGTCTTTTCAACGATTTCGGCTTTAACAAATCCGACAGATTCCGATTGGTTTGCTGTTTGGAGTTGACGCCGTTTGGCGAAGAACGTGGATAAACTCAGTCCATGCTCTTCACAAAAAGCGCGTTGGGTAACACTGCTACTTTCATATTGTTCAAACAGTGATTGCCATTCTAGGTTGGTGCGTCGTTTTGCCATTTCAACTCTCCTTTGGGTTGGAGAGTTGATCTTATTCTTCGTGCTGAA
>NZ_AJZM02000040.1 GCF_000272405.2 Vibrio tasmaniensis 1F-187 | reverse complement strand
CGGTCATTGCACTGATGCCAAGACCGCCTTTCAGAACGTTTCTTCTTGAAAGGTTCGCATCTAGAACTTCTTCGAAAGGCTTGTTGTTACTCTTGTTAAAACGAGTGCTATCAAATGTTTCCTTGCTCATCGGGACTGCTTCCTGTTGGCTGACTTTATTATTCGTTATTTATGACTTACCCATTTACTAATGAATTGGTTAATAACTTGGGCTGATGTGTGAGCAATCGTGAAGCAGTTAAGTGACAGATTTTTATAGTTTTGATTAAGGTTTTGTTTCTGTAGCACGATTTTTGCTGCTAAGCCTCTCGTGCAATACAAAACTCTTGGGAATTAACGAAGAACTGTGTATAAATGCTTTATCAAACGAAAAGAGAGACAGTTATGAAATTAGATAAAATCGAAAACAAAAATCGCCGCCTACGCAAGAAGTTATACCTAGGTGAATTCGCTATTCTAGGTTTTGAAGTAAGCTGCACGACTTCGATTGCTGATTTTGACCAGTACGATGTGTTCATTGACGAATTCATCGATTTCATTGATAGCATCGGTCTGTGCTTTGGTGGCGGTGGCCTTGAGCTGTTTGAAGGTTTCTTATGTTCTATTGAGCGCTACCGTTCAGTAACAGAAGCAGAACAACTGCAAGTAGCGCAGTGGCTTGAAGCTCGCGCAGAAGTAAGCAAAGTAGAAGTAAGCGAACTTGTTGACGCAAACTAAGCATTCTAAATTGGTGGTGTATTGTTCGCTCAGCTGAAATCGATGGAGCTTTCGTGAGAGAACTTTGACACATCAGATAAAAGGCCCAGTCGGTATGTCGATTGGGCCTTTTGCGTTTGGTCAGCTCAACACCAGACCTCGGATTTCAGGTGTTGTAGTTTTCTTCGATTTAGAACCTGTACGACTTGTCCAAGGGGGAGCGACTAACTTGTTGGAGTGTTTGAAGCAGAATTGGAAATATGCGCTTTTTCAATTCGTCCCGTGACTTAGTGCTATTTACTTAGCGTCGTTTTCTTCGTTCACTTTTGCATAGAAATGCAGCAACTCTGTGAGCTCTTTTACCCAACCAAATGCTTCTGTCGGTGCTTTCGACAAAATCTTCTCGACTTTGTCACAGTGAGTTTCAAGGCTGATCGCTTGTTCAAGGTTGAACGACATTGCATAGAAGTGCCAAAGTAATAGGCGAGTCATGCGCTCGATGTTTTGTTGTGAGTTATCCGACTCACTAAACGCAAGGTTCACTTCACTTAGCGCGATTGCTGTCATTCGCAACATAGCATCAAATTTTGCTGATTGCATACGCTCGTCATTGGTCACTTCTTCCTGTTCGAACGTAAACAGTTCCGTCATTGCATCTTCAGGGACAAGGCGATGAATCATTCTTAAACTAAATTCTTCTAGTTCTTCACGAGGCATGTTGTTTAAGCAAGTTAAAGTGTAATCGCGTTGCATGGTGTTCTCTTAGATGAGCAAAAAGGTCGGACAGTTTAATGGAGAAGCGGACTTAGAAAAAGTAGATTTTGGATAAGCCTACATTTGTAGACTTATCTGTGTACTACAAGCCTTAAAATCACGGCTTAGACTGGCAGGTTTGAACGTAGTATCAGGCTTTGCTATGGCTTGGGGGTTGATACTGCATAGACCTGTCATGCCTCATGAAAATGTTGCTCGCAACCAGGCTGCCGATGCAAATCGAACCAAGCGCTAACCAAGTCATCGTATCCGGAATTTCGTTGAACAGTGGGATCGCCAACAAGGTTGCAACAGCAGGTGTTGCACTACCAAAAGCGGCTGAGCGTTCTGCTCCTAGTGTATTAACAGCATATAGATAAGTGAATGCTGCTATTAAGCCTGCACCTACGCCTTGCACCGCAGAATGCACGGCAAGCTCTGTAACTGGCCATTGAGCAATTGGTGTATCCACTAAATGGCTAGGGAGGGTTCCTGTAAGGATAAGGACCAGCAACAGCAAGGTGGAACAGAATGAGATAAAACCTGCACTCACGAGCGCATTAAGGTTGGCAACACGTGCTGAGATGGTAAAAGTCGCCCACATCAAACTGCCAAACAAAAACAACACGTGACCTTTGGTATATTCAAAGTTGAAGCTGCTTAAGCTACTTCCCAGAAACAACAATATCCCAAGCGAAACCAGACCTAAACCAACGACACGGTGTCGGCTAAGCGGCTGCTTAAAAAAGAGTACCGCGATCCCTGTTACGAATAGAGGAAGCGTTCCCGGAACTAAAGCACTCCCGTGTGATACCGGAACGAACTGCATGGCTGTTCCTGCAACGAGTAAATAAGGTAACCCGCACCCCACAAACATACCGGCCAAGTATCGATTCGGGACAGCAGCGATCGTGCTACGTGCTTTCCACACCAAAGGTAATAACGCCAATGCTGGCATGAGGAATCGAGTCAGTGCGATGTCTGCAGGTGTTAAATCTGAATTTGCGCCGCCTTTAAGAGAAAGGAAAAAGCTCGCCCAGATGAGCAGAGTGACAGTAATTGATAAATAGCCAAGCTTCATAATAAACAAGGAAAGTGAATGATGATTAATTATGGGGTACTTGGTGTGCCATAGGTTGGCAAGTTTTGTTCTAACTTGAGTTGTAGTTGATGATTTCTGCTAATATCTTGCCAATTGTTAACGGATTTAACCAATAATTGGTATTTGCTATGGATAGGATTGATAGACATCTTCTTGAGTTGCTTCAGAAAGACGGCAGGCTAACCACCGCTGAGTTAGCTGATGAAGTTGGCTTATCGGCTTCACCGTGCGCGAGGCGCATCAAAAGACTGGAAGAAAAAGGGATTATTGATGGTTACCGTGTGAGCCTGTCACGGGAACAGGTCGGCATCGCAATGAGCGTGTTTGTTGAGGTGAGCTTGAACAACCACCAAGAAGTGTCGATTGATAAATTTGAAAGTGCGGTTGTCGAGATGGAAGAGGTCATCAGCTGCCACGTTGTATCTGGGGCTTATGATTACTTGTTAGAAGTTGTCAGCCCTAACTTGATGGCTTACGAAGCATTTACCAGAAAGCTACAGCGACTCTCCAACGTAAAAGACATACATACCCATCTTGCGATTAGGCAAGTGAAAGGCAATGCGCCACTTCCGGTTTATACGGACTGACTGTTTATGCGAGCTAACGGTTTATACGAACAAACGGGCTATACGAACTAACTGTTTATACCGACTAAGCCGTAGGTAGGTGACACGCTGCCCGATGACATGAGCTGAAAAAGAAATGATTTTATGACGAATAGGAAGTACGGTCGCTATTAACGGCTATCTGACGAATGCGGATACGCAACAATAAAAAAACGGAGCACCTCGTGAAAGGTACTCCGTATATGATAGGTGCAAAACTTAGTGATACTTAAAGTTAGAGATTGAACAATCCCCGGTTTGAGCGTTGATTCTGAATGAAAAAGCATGTGAATGATAATCCACACCGTCATTCCAAATCGTCTCTCCAAATATCTTACATAGCTCTAGCTCACTTACTGAACCGAACTCTTCCATGTGTTTAGCGACAGATAAAAGTTTACCTCTTATCTCTGCAGTCCCTTCCGTGTTACTCAAGCAGTTGAAAGCCATAGTTTTTTGCATATTACCTAGCCAAAATATTTCTTGTTATTAAGTTATATGAATAATCATGATAACAATTTTCTGGCGTTTGTAAATCTATTTTGTGATGAATATCTCACATAGTCGCTTGCATTGGTCGGAAATTGAACGTCATTGTTGATAGTTACCACATTAGTTTTACAACTTATTGATAAAGCTTTGATTGATTGTATTTCTGAATGTGTTGGTTTGTTCGAACTATGATTATTGGGATAATCAAGTTAAGCAAGTGAGTAATCATTTTAGTTTTGTACATCGTTTATCGGTTGGTTTGTGTGGCGAGCTTCGTCAATCATCGTCGCTTCTTTACGGTATTTTGAAGAGAGCTGACGAAATTTTTTACTGAGTGTATGAAGATCTTGCGAGAGTGATTGTGAGCTTTGTACATGTACCTGTGCACTTTCTGTTTGACGCGGTAGTCTTGCTTTAGCGCAGTGTTTAGCTATGGTTTGCCACGAATGCGTTAGAGACTCCGCTCCATCTAGTTCTGTAGACACAATATACGCTTGTTTTAATAGAACCTCAGAGACATCATAAGCGGTATGCATATGACTATTGAGCTGCACATTAAATCTTTGTTCGTACTTTGCCCAAAGCCCAATGATCTGCTTTTCGTTGAAATGTTTAGATAGCAACGTTTGTGATTCATAGGTCGAGAGAACTTGGTTAAATTCTTTGGTGTATTGATTATAGCGTTCTTCAAATGATAACTGGCGATCTAACAGTGTTTGCCAGTTTTCACGGTCACAATGGTCTGCTAACGCGATATCGGCACTCAGAGGTACACTTATAATGACAACCTTCACCAAAAAATTCATGATTTACCTCTACTTAACTCGCTCTCTATTAAGAGTATAGATGAGCAGCAACATGAGTTGATGTACACTTGAAACATACCTAAAACGGAAGAGCTGGTGGATTTGATGAAAAAAGCGCTGATCGCTTTACTTGTGTTATTAATATTAGGCGGAGGAGGGGCTGCATACTATTTCTTCGTCATGAAAAAAGACCCCACTCCGCCAGAGAAAGAGGAAGCGCCGGCTGTTGAAGTCGCGGCGCAATCTGAATCTGACTTTGCATCCCTCACTACTACTCAGCCTGAGCCAGAACAGACTGAGTTCTACGTTTTAGATGGAAAACTAAAAGTAGTCGAGCGGCCCGAAATTGATGGTTTGATAACCGACTATCTTTATAAGGGTGAAAAGGTCGAACTACTAGAGAAGCAAGGCGAATGGGCTCGTATCTCTGACTATATTGTTTTAAAGGAAGGCGGACCACAGACGGCGGAATGGATTTCAATGTCTGGGCTATCTAGTGATGAAGTGATTATCTCTGAGCAAGAAAACAGAGAGATACTAGATTCATACTTATCTAAATCCGATGATCTGAAGCTCCATCAAGATAAGTTCCGCAACACGGTAGCTAAACTTATCTCTGAAGGGGAGTGCGACCCAAGTGATTTTGAAGAGTTAGGCGGTTGGGTTAAATCAGTTAAATACAGCAACCGAGACGTTTATTTTATTTATTGTGGTGGG